>JANYAG010000331.1 GCA_025361465.1 Gemmatimonadota bacterium | reverse complement strand
GGATCGCGAACCTCGAGCTCGCGGGTCGTTCCAGCCGAACGGCATTGCGGGGACAGCTGATTCGGCGGGTACTCGCCCCGACCGGTGGCGGGATTCTCCGGAGCAATGACTTTACGGTGCGACTGTCACGGGTCGGTGGTCGGATCGAACGGATCGAGATTGATGGCCGCGGCAACGGGCACGGCGTTGGGATGTGCCAGTGGGGTGCCGTGGGTCGAGCGCGGGCGGGGGAGATCTATCCCCACATCCTGAGCAGCTATTTTCCGGGGACGGAGTTGCGGCGGGCGTTCTGACACGAGAGGACGGGTGCGATGGCGGAGCGAATGCGGTTGGGAATTGTTGGCGCGGGTGCCGCCACGCAGGTCGGGCATCTCCCGGCCCTGAAGCGCGTCAAGGAGATCCAGGTCGTCGGCATCTGCGACAACGACCTCGCGAAGGCGCGAACGCTGGCCGACCGCTTCGGCATCCCGGACGCCTACGAGGACATCGAAGAGCTGGTCGAATTCGAGGAACTCGATGCCCTGTTGGTGTGCACGCCGAGTCACTTGCACGAATCCCACGTGCTGGCGGGATTGAGCGCCAAGCTGCATGTCTTCGTGGAACGACCACTGGCACTGACGGTGGCGGGGGCCAACAAGCTGATGAAGGCGGCACAACGCCACGACCGCCTGATCATGGTTGGTGCCAATCACCGGTATCGTCCCGACATCCAGCAGATCCGCTCCTGCATGCAGCATGGCGAACTCGGCGACCTCGAGTCGATCCGCGCCTGGTGGTTCCTCGCCCGGGCCGGCAGGGGCTCGATCGGCTGGCGCCAGAAGCCGGAACTCGCCGGCGGCGGCGCGATGTTCGATCTCGGCATCAGCCTGCTCGATCTGTCGCTTTGGCTGACCGGCTTCGCCCCGGTGACGCGGGTGTCGGCGGTGTACCCCTCACGCGGGCGCGAGAAGGGTGTCGAACCCTCGGGGGCGGCGATGATCGTGCTCGAAGGCGGTGCGGCGATCTCCCTCGACGTCTCCTGGCGCTTCGTCGGCCCGGGCGAGAAGTACGGACTGGCGATCCGTGGCGCCAAGGGGTCCGCCCATATCAACCCGTTGGCGATCTGGAAGGACTTCCACGGCGTGGCGCAGGACGTGGCCCAGTCCGGCGCGCACTCGCGCGAAACGCCCTTCGCCCTTGGGGCGCGGGCGCAGTGGGCGCACTTCGCCGCCATCGTGCGCGGCGAGGTCAAGGCCCCGCTGCTCACGGAGCAGCTCACCGTGCTGCAGGTGATGGAGGCGATCTACGAATCGGCGGAGCAGGGGAAGGACATCGTGCCGTGAGGCGACTGGCGCTGGTGCTCCTCTGCTTGCTGGCGCCACCACTCTCCGCCCAGGCGGCGAGACCGCCGGGCGCGAATCTCCAGGTGTTCCTGCTGACGATGGGTCCGGGTGAGCATATCGACGCACGGTTCGGACACAACGCCATCTGGATTCACGACAGCGTGACCGGGCAGGATCTGGTCTACAATTACGGCACCTTCGAGATGGGCACCGATGCGTCCGATGTCCTGGCCTTCGCCGGGCGCTTCGCCATGGGCCGGCCGCGCTACTGGCTCGGCGTCCTGGACATGCGCCAGACGGTGAATGTGTACACGTATTTTCGTCGCAATCTCGAGCAGCAGGAACTCGCCCTCCTCCCGGCGCAACGCGCCGACCTGGCGGAGCGGCTCGCCACCAACGCGCTCGAAGCGCATCGCTACTACATCTACGACTATTACCGCGACAACTGCTCGACCCGGGTGCGTGACATGCTCGATGCGGTGCTGGCCGGGGCGTTGCGGCGTGCCACCGTGGGCCGGCCTGCCGAAGGGTCGCTGCGATTCCACTCGATTCGCTCCGTCACCAACAACAAGCTTCTCTTCCTCGGGATCGACGCCGGCCTGGGCACGCCCGTTGATGGCGCCCTCGACCAGTGGGGCGAGATGTTCCTCCCCGAAAAGGTCCAGCAGCGGGTGCGGGAAATTCGAATCCCCGGTGCGGACGGCCGGGACGTCCCGCTGGTGAAGGCCGAAGGACGCATCCTCGAGTTCAATCAGTTCCACGTCGATCCTGCACCACCCCGGTGGGGAGCGCTCTGGCTCGGCATCGGCGCGCTGCTTGCGCTGCTGATCGGGGCGGGGCGGGCGAGGGGGTGGCTGGGCGTGCCAGGTCGGTTGGTGGCGACCGCGTGGGCCCTGACCATCGGGGTCGGCGGATTGACCCTCTGCTTTCTCTGGTTCGTCTCCCACCATGTGGCGACGGTGTGGAACCTGAACCTGTTCTACTGCTCGCCGGTGGCGCTGGTGCTCCTGATCGGCATCTGGGGCGACCGGTCCCGCCGTCCGAACGTGCTGGTCGCATGGTCGGCGGGATTCGTGGGCGTTGCCGTGGTGATCGGCGCGGCGATGACGCTGCTTGGCGTCCAGCAGAATCAGGTGATCGGCCAGCTGACGGCGCTGCCAACGCTGGTGCTCGCCAGCGGCGTCCTGGCGCGCTTCAGCCGCCGACGCGACGAAGCGCTGTCGCTGCCTCAGTAAGTCCCGGTGACAATTTGAGCGCGGCGCGGTAGGACGTCGCGGCCTTGTCGCGATCTCCCGCTTCCTCGCTTCGCAGACCCTGACCGAAGTTCACCATCGCCTCCGCGGAAATCGCGGCTCGCTCCGGCGCCTGTCGCGCGCCACCGAGTTCGGCTCGGCCGCCGAGTCCGATCGCGAGGTCGCTCGCCGATTCGGCCAGGTTCTCGCGCTTGGTGTGCCCCTTGTCGGCACGGACCACGGCCACCGGATCACCGGTGGCGGCACTCAGAAGGCGCGCTTCCACCCGAAGGTCGCCGTACTGGTCGAGGATGGTCCCGACGATGAGGTACTTGGCCCCGGCTTCAATGGCAGCGGCTCGCGCCTTGGTTACGTCGATCCGCCCGATGCGGGTACCCCCCATGGGGCGAATGACCACCACGGCCGCTCCGGTCCGGCTGCCGATTTCCGTGCCGAGCACGACGGTCATCGCGCGTCCCATGGCGTCGAAGTCGGCCCGCGGTAGTCCCACCGAACCGTCCGTTTCGAACCCGGCAATGGCCACGCCGCCCTGGGCCGCCGCCCGGTCGGATGGTCTGGCCAGGGCAACCGAGGCAAGTGCAAGGGCGACAGTGAGTTGCGTGGTTGTCTTCATGCCAGCTCCTGAACGGTGAGAGCGCCCGCTTCCCTAGGAGACGTTCCAGAGGGTCCGGGTTGGACGGTGCTGCCGCAGCCTCTATATTACAAGGCTATCGTGGATCCTATTCGTGGACCACGGCTTACGGGAGAGGACATTGTGAAGCCCAATCTGCACCCGATGTACCATACGATCACCGCCCACTGCCAGTGTGGCAACTCCTTCGAGACCCGGACGACGGCGGCGACGCTCAGCGTGGAAGTCTGCGCGCAGTGTCACCCGTACTTTACCGGCAAGCAGCGCCTGATGGATACGGCCGGCCGCGTCGACCGCTTCCGTCGCAAGTACGCCACGGGCGCCAGCGAACCCGTCGCGAAGACCTGACCCATGGATGCTCGACTCCGCCAGGCGCTCGCGCGGGCGGAGGAGGTAGCCCACCAGCTCGCTGATCCCGGGCTGTCCAAGGATCCCGCTCGCCTGAAGTCGCTCGGCCGCGAACACGCCCGGTTCATCCCGATCGTGCGCGCGGCCGAACGGCTGTCGAAGGCCGAACGCGAATTCGCCGAGGCCCGCGAGGCCGCCAACGCCGACGACCCGGAGCTGGTCTCGATGGCGAAGGAAGACCTCGCCCGCCTTCCCGACGAGATCACGGCGTTGCATGCCGAGCTGCGGTCCCTGCTCCTGCCGCGCGATCCCCACGACGACCGCGACGTCATCGTTGAGCTGCGTGCCGGCACCGGTGGCGATGAGGCTGGGCTCTTCGCGGCCGAACTGCTCCGCCTGTACACTCGCTTCGCCGAGCGGCACGGCCTTTCCGTCGAACCGATCGCGATTCATGAGGGCACCCTCGGCGGCATCAAGGAGGCGGTGGTCGCCATCCGGGGAACCGGGGCGTACGGCCTGCTGCGTCACGAAAGCGGTGTGCACCGGGTGCAGCGTGTCCCGGCGACGGAGACGCAGGGGAGGATTCACACCTCGGCCGCCACGGTCGCCATTCTCCCTGAGGCCGAGGAGGTTGACGTCAAGATTGATGCAGCCGACCTCCGGATCGACGTCTTCCGGTCCTCTGGCCCTGGAGGCCAGAGCGTCAACACCACCGATTCGGCGGTGCGGATCACGCATCTCCCCACGGGGATCGTGGTGTCACAGCAGGACCAGAAGTCGCAACTGCAGAACAAGCTGAAGGGGATGGAAGTGTTGCGGGCCCGCATCCTCGACCGGATGATCTCTGAGCAGGAAGCGGCGCGATCGGCCACGCGACGGGCGATGGTCGGCACGGGCGACCGTTCGGGAAAGATCCGGACTTACAACTTTCCCCAGAGCCGGGTCACCGACCACCGCGTGAACCTGTCGGTCCACAACCTTGCCGATGTGATGGACGGCAAGATCGAGCAGTTTGTGGCGGCGCTGCGCGCCGCGGCGCAACAGGACGATGAGAGCAACTGAGGTGACAGGGTCGCTGCGTGAGGCGCTCGCGGAGGTTCGCGAGACGTTGCGAGTCGCGGGGGTGGCCGACGCCCGCCGCGAGGCGCTGCATCTGCTGAGCGCGGTCACCGGCCGGAATCCGGGAATCGATGTGCTGGCGGACGACGCCGTGCCGGATCCGGTGACCCTGGCACGGCTGTGCGAGTTGGCAGCCCGCCGGGCGGGTGGCGAGCCGCTGGCGTACGTCACCGGGACGATGGGCTTTCGTCACCTGAGCCTGGTCTCGGACCCGCGGGTCCTGATTCCGCGCCCGGAAACCGAAGGGCTGGTCGAGGTCGCGCTCCAGTGCACCCGGTCCGGCACCGCCGTCGATATCGGGACGGGATCGGGTGCGATCGCCCTCTCGCTCCGGCAGGAAGGGGGATTCTCCGAGGTGATAGGAACCGACCGCTCGGCCGTCGCACTTGAGGTGGCGGCCCTCAATGCGGGTCGTACGGGATTGGCGGTGACCTGGCTCGCGGGCGACCTGCTGACTCCCCTGGGGGATCGCCGCATCGACCTGCTGGTGTCGAACCCGCCCTACCTGACCGAAGCCGAGTATCTCGCCTGCGACCAATCAGTGCGAGATTACGAGCCGGAGTCGGCGCTGGTGTCGGGTCCGGACGGCATGCAGGCGACGCGTCGGTTGCTGACCGAGGGCTGCCGCGTGGTGGCGCCCGGCGGCTGGATGGTGCTGGAAGTCGATTGCCGTCGTGCCGACACGACGGCGCGGCTGGCCGAGGAGTTGGGATGGCTTGCAGTCGATGTGCTCGATGACCTCTTTGGGCGCGCGCGGTATCTCCGCGCGCAGCTGAGGAACACCCGATGATTGATGAGAAGGCTCAAGAGCTGGGGCGCCTGATCGGACAGGCCACCGAGTATCAGGCGCTTCGCCGGGCGGAGCAGGCCTTGCGCGACGATCCCGAGGCGCAGAAGCGCCTGGAGACGATTTCCCGGCTGACCCGTGAGTTCGATGCGCTGGTCGCGCAGGGCCAGACGCCGGCCGAAGCGGACGCGCAGCAGTACGAGACCACCATGCACGAGTTCGAGCTCTCGCCGGCCGGGCAAAGTTACCTGGTGGCGCGCGCGAACGTGGACAAGCTGATGAACCGCGTCAATCAGGCGATCGGTGAGGGGATGGAGCGCGGCGCCGTCAGCGGGATCATCACGCTCTGATGCCGCGCGGGTTCTTCGTCGTGCTCGAGGGGCCCGAGGGGGCCGGCAAGACGACGCTGGCCACGGGGCTCGTGACCCGGATGCGCGTCGACGGCATCGAACCCGTGACGGTTCGGGAACCCGGCGGTACGGTGGTCGCCGAAGCGTTGCGGCAGGAGCTGCTCGATCCGAGTCGGCGGTGGAGCCCCGAAATCGAGCTGCTCTATATGACCACCGCTCGCGCCGACCTGGTCAGCAAGGTGATCCGGCCGGCGCTCGATCTGGGGAAGGTGGTCCTGTCCGATCGCTACGATTTGTCGACGCTCGCCTATCAGGGTGCCGGGCGCGGTCTTCCGATGGACCAGGTTCGCTGGGTCAACCGGGCGGCGACCGGCGGGCTGGTACCGGACCTGACGCTGGTGCTCGATCTGGCCCCGGAACTCGGCCGCGAACGGCAACGTTTGGCTGGCAAGGGCGCCGACCGCATGGAGCAGGAGGGGGCGGCGTTTCACGAGCGCGTGGCGGCAGCCTATCTGGCTGCCACTGGGGCAGGGGTGCATCATCTGGAGGCCGGGGCGTCACCGGACGAGGTGTTGCAGGTGGCCTGGGCACAGCTGTCCCGGGCGCGCCCCGAAACGTTTCGGGCACGAACAGAGTAAGGTGGTACCAGTGATACACTGTCACATCGATGCATTTCCGGGGGCGAGATGAAAAAGCGTTGGGGACTGATCGTCTTTGTTGCCATCATCTCGTTCTTCAGCGGCGGTTGGCTGCTGCGCGGTGCCAGCGCGAAGAGCAATGCGGTGGCCGGTCCGGAACTGCTCGGCCGCGTCCTGCAATTTGTCGGCGAGTATTATGTCGATGAGCTCCCACAGGACTCCATTTACCACATGGCTGCCGCTGGCGTCCTCGACCAGTTGAATGATCCCTACTCCAGCCTGGAAGAGGGTGAGGACTATCGCCAATTGACCGAGACGACCACCGGCAATTACGGCGGCCTCGGGATGCAGATTGACGTGCGCGAGGGCTGGATCACGATCGTGGCGCCGCTGCCGGAAACGCCGGCGGCACGGGCCGGAATCGAGGCGGGGGACCAGGTCATCGAGGTCGATGGCAAGTCGACCCAGGGACTCAGCCAGGACGCGGCCGTCAAGACGCTTCGGGGTACCCCGGGCACAAAGGTGGTGCTGAAGGTGCATCGCCCCGGCTTTGCAACGCCGCTCCCCTTCTCGCTCACCCGCGAGTTGATCCACAATCGCTCGGTGCAGCCGGGGACCATGCTTGAGGGCGGCATCGGGTACATCTCGCTGCTGACCGTGAGCGACAGCTCGGCGCGCGAGCTGGGCCGGGAGATCGACAAGCTGAAGGCCAAGGGGATGACGGGCCTGATCCTCGATGTGCGCGGCAATCCGGGTGGCCTGCTCGATCAGGGCGCGGCCGTCTCCGACGTCTTCCTCGATCCCGGGGCGAAGATCGTCTCGACCCGCGGCCGGTTCCCGGAGATGAACAAGGAGTTCACCGATCACGCGCCGCAGCGCTATCCGGACCTGCCGATCGTGGTGCTGGTCAATGAGTACTCGGCGAGCGCTGCCGAGATCATCGCGGGCGCGCTGCAGGACAATGACCGTGCCGTGGTGGTCGGCGTGCCGACGTTCGGCAAGGGATTGGTGCAATCGTTCTGGACCCTCGGCCAGGGCGCCGGGCTCAAGCTGACCACCGGTCGCTGGTACACGCCCAGCGGGCGCACGATCCAGCGGAAGGCGAAGAGCCAGGAAGACCAGATCCGCCAGGCCACACTCCAGGCGAGCGGCAAGGACACCGTGGCCAAGCCGCTGCCCTCGTTCAAGACGATCAGTGGCCGTCTGGTGAAGGGTGGCGGGGGGATCGTGCCGGACCGCATCGTCCGCAGCGACACCCTCACCGACGGGGAGCGGGCGTTCGCCAAGGCGCTGGGTACCAATATCACGGCCTATCGTGATGCCCTCACCGCGACGGCGCTCGAAGTGAAGGAGAAGAAGTCCGTCACCACCGAGGACTTCAAGGTGACCGCGGCGATGCGGCAAGCCCTGGTGGAGCGGCTCAAGGCGAAGGGGATCACGCTTTCGGCCGATGATGTGCAGAAGGGTGCCACGCTGATCGATGACCAGCTCTCCTACGAAATCGCCCGCTACATCTTCGGTCGCGAGGGCGAACTTCGTCGGCGTGACGCCGATGATCCGCAGGTGCACGCGGCGCTGGCGCTGCTGCGCAAGGCCACCACCCCGCGGGCCTTGATGGCGGAAGTCGCCGGGCAGTGACCGGCGCGGTAGCGATCATTGGCGCAGGGCGCGTCGGGCTCACGCTCGCACGCGCCCTGGTGCTGTCGGGGAGCCCGGTCCGGCTCCTGGTCCGCGCGGCGCGGCGGGTTCCCTCCGGGCTGCCTGAGCCGGAGCTCACGTGGCATGCTGCCCTCGAAGCGGCCGATCTGGTGATCATCGCCGTGCCCGATGATGTCATCACCGGCGTGGCGCAGCAGTTGGCGAAGTCGGGATCCATGGGCGCCCGGCATGTCGTTCTCCACACCTCTGGAGTTCGTGGCGCCGAGGCTCTGGTGCCGCTGGTGGCGAGCGGCGCGGCCCTGGGCTCGATCCACCCCCTCCAGACGTTCGCCCACGCGCAGGGTGACCCGGCCGCCCTGCGCGGGACCCCGGCAGTACTGGAGGGCTCGCCCGAGGCGGTTCGGGTCGCTCGCGGCCTCGCAGGGGTCCTGGGAATGGCGCCCATCCTCGAGCTGCCGGCCGACCGCAAGCCGCTCTACCATGCTGCCGCGGTCTTCTCCTCCAATTACGTGGTGACACTCGCGGCCATCGCCGAGCGCCTGGCCCGCGAGGCCGGGGCCGGCGACGCCTCGGGGCAGCTCTTTCACGCCCTGCTCGCCAACACGGTACGGAATCTGGCCCAGGAGGATCCCGCGACTGCCCTCACCGGCCCGGTCCGGCGTGGCGATGTGGGGACGGTGGCGGCGCACCTTCGGGTGCTCAGCGGCGCGGACCGGGTTCTCTATGTTGCCCTGGCACGGGAAGCGCTGCGCTTGGCGCGCGCCAGCGGTCTCGAGGAAAGCGAGGCGCGGCAGCTGGAGCGGGTCTTGAACGGTTGAGGTGCCGGTGGGTCGCCGGGCTACTGATCGATGACGCGGACCCCGGCCGGCTTCACGAAGACGAACTTCTCCGGCAGGATGCTGACATTGGGCTGAACCCGTGTCAACGTCAGGACACGGGTCTGCAGCGGCTCGACAATCTGGAGCTTGTGGGGCAGGTTGTCGGTGCGGGCGAACCAGAGGGTCGCCCGCCGGAAGTTCATGTCCTTGCCGGTCGGCTCGAGCAGCACGGCGTCGGTCTGGATGCCGTCGACCACTTCGGCCTTGACATATGAAATGCGGTAGCGATCGGTCGGGCTCTCGAGGAAATACCCCATGAAATTCGCCCCCCAGACCGGTCCAGTGGGCATCGGAAAGCGCAGCGCCTGCTTGGGCGTCTCGCTCGGGGTGTAGACGTACAGGTTCAGTCCGTCGATGATCAGCGCATCGCCAGCCGGATCGCTCCAGCGCATCGCGAACTTGGTGGTGCCGGATTGATAGATCGTGCCGCGCGAATCGCGAGTGCCCATCCCGGGGGCATCATCAACCAGCCGCTGGCGGAACTCGGCCTGGAGCCCGCTGAGGTTCTTGTAGACTCGGGCGGCTCGCAGTACGATCGCGGTCGCGTTCTCGTTGTTCACCACCTGAGCGTGGCCGGCCAAGGGCAGCACGGCCATGATGGTGAGCGCGGCGAGTGTGCGTCCGAAGGCAGGGGTCACACCGTGCTCCCGACCGGAGTGGCGACGGAGCGCCCAATCACGTCGGCGATCGCCACGACCTCACGCATCATCCGCACGAAATCCTCCGGGTACATGCTCTGCGCACCGTCGGAAAGCGCCCGCT
Organism: Gemmatimonadota bacterium; assembly: GCA_025361465.1. Classification (GTDB taxonomy): domain Bacteria; phylum Gemmatimonadota; class Gemmatimonadetes; order Gemmatimonadales; family GWC2-71-9; genus Palsa-1233. Next base: position 1,148 of record JANYAG010000331.1, on the reverse strand, counting down.
CGGGATTCGGGTGCACCTCGATGAGGAGCCCGTCGGCGCCGGCCGCCACGGCCGCGCGGGCCATGGCTGGCACCATGTCGCGATGGCCGGTGCCATGGCTCGGGTCGGCAATGATCGGCAAGTGCGACAGGCCGTGCACCACGGCGATGGCGGCGAGATCGAAGAGATTGCGGGTGGCGGTGTCGAACGAGCGGATACCGCGCTCGCAGAGGATCACGTTCGGGTTGCCCTCGGAGAGGATGTACTCTGCCGAGAGCAGCAGCTCGACGATTGTGGCGGAGAGGCCGCGCTTGAGGAGGATCGGCTTGCGCAGCCGACCACACTCCTTGAGCAACGGATAGTTCTGCATGCTGCGGGCGCCGATCTGAATGATATCGGCGACCTCGGCAACGGTCTCGAGGCCCTGGGTGTCCATGGCTTCGGTGACGAGCAGCAGTCCGGTCTCGGCGCGCGCCTGCGCCAGGAGCTGCAACCCCTTGGCGCCCATTCCCTGAAACGAGTATGGGGACGACCGGGGCTTGTAGGCCCCGGCGCGCAGGACGGTGGCGCCTGCCGCCTTGACCTGCCGGGCGGCGAGCAGGATCTGCTCCTCGCTCTCGACCGAACACGGGCCGGCCATCACCACAATCTCGCGGCCACCAACCGTGGAACCGTCCGGCAGGGCGACGCGGGTCGGCTCAGCCTGCCATTCGCGTGACACCTGCTTGTACGGCTTGGAGACGTGGATGACCTCGGCCACGCCGGGGAGCCCGGCCACCTGGGAGGAATCGACCCGGCCATCGTTGCCGACCAAGCCGACCGTGGTGCGCTGGCGGCCCGGCATCGGGCGGGCTTCGTATCCCATCGTGCCGATGACCCTGACCACGCGGGCGACATCCGCCGGCGTGGCGTCTGGCTTCATGACGATCAACATGGTCCTAGTCTATCCGGGAAACGGTCGAAAGTCAGGCGGCCGCAGTCTGGTCGCCATGCTCGCTCAACCGGACCCCGACAATGGTGGAGACACCGGGCTCCTGCATGGTCACCCCATAGACGCTGTCCGCCGATTGCATGGTGCGCGGATTGTGGGTGATCACGATGAACTGGGTATCGCCCTTGAACTCGTCGAGCAGCAGCAAAAAGCGGCCGACGTTGGCATCATCGAGCGG
>JANYAG010000328.1 GCA_025361465.1 Gemmatimonadota bacterium | reverse complement strand
CCCCGCCGGCGTTCTCCGTCGGTCGTCCCCTGCCAGTGACCTATCACTGGGGCAACCCCGTGTCGCGTACCCTGACGCTGCGGGTGCGTGAGGAGATCCCCGCGCCGTTCGAGGCACCCCACGATCGCGAGCGCCGCCTCGAGCTTCCCGCCGGTGGTGAGGTACAGGAACAGCTGATCGTCGCACCGGCGCGCCGCGGCAAGGCCATCGCGGGCCGCCTGCACCTCCGGCTCCTCGCCCCGTGGGGTCTTGCCTGGCGACAGGGCGTCCGTGAGTTGCCGTGGGCGGTCACGGTCTACCCCAATCTCCGCATGGCCGCGCTCCGCGCCCTTCCTGCCCAGACGCAGCGGCGTCGTGAGGCCGGCTTCCGCAATCTCCGCCGGCTCGGCGAGGGGCGCTCCTTCGAGAGCCTCAAGGAATGGGCGCCGGGCGAGGAGACCCGGTCGATCGACTGGAAGGCGACGGCGCGGCGCGGCAAGCTGATGGTGCGACAGTACGAGGATGAGCGCCGCCAGCAGGTGATGATGGTGATCGATGCCGGCCGGCTGCTGACCGCCGAGATCGACGGCCGGCCCCGGCTCGAGTCGGCGATCGACGCGGCGCTCGAGCTGGCGCACAGCGCGGTGCAGCACGATGACAACGTCGGATTGCTCGTCTTTGCCGACACGATCCTGCACTTCGTTCCGCCCACCCGTGGCCGTCGCGCGCTGCGACTGATCCTCGACGCGCTGGCGGGAGTCGAGGGTCGCCTGGTCGAGCCCAACTACCCGGCGGCGTTCGCCTATCTCGCCGCGCGCAGCCGCAAGCGCGCGCTGACGGTGCTCTTCACCGACGTGGTCGACCGTACCGCGAGCGACGCCTTCGTGGCGCACGCTGGCTCGTTGCGCCCGCGGCACCTGCCGCTGGCCGTGACACTGCGCGATCCCGCCCTCGAGCGCCTCTCGACCGCGCGCCCCGTCACCATGGCAGACGCCTTCCAGCGCGCCGCCGCCGAAGAACTGCTGGAAGCCCGCGAGGGCGCACTGGCCGAGCTGCGGTCGCATGGTGTCTTGGTCCTCGATGTCCTCCCCGACGGCGCCGCACGGGGGGTGGTGGAGCAATATGAGCGGCTGAAGAGACGGGCGATGGTGTAGCCGGGAACCTTGACATATCAATCAGTGTTGTTATGTTAGAGCCATGAAGACCGCCGCCGATCCTGCCCTCGCCGCTGACGCCTTCCGGGTCCTCTCCGACCCGACGCGGCTGCTCATCCTCGAGCGGCTCCGTGGCGGAGAGCGGTGCGTCTGCGACCTGATGGACCTGCTCGATGCAGCCCAGTCCAGGCTTTCCTTCCACCTCCGGGTGCTCAAGGAAGCCGGCATGGTCAGCGACCGGCGCGACGGGCGATGGGTCTATTACACCCTGATCCCCGGGGCGCTGGATGAGGCGGGGGAGTTCCTCCACCACCTGACGACCGCACCTCCTTTCCCACTCGCACCGACCGAGGGTGGCTGTTGCGAGTGATCGCTTTTTTTCATCGATATATCAACGAGTGTTGATGTAGGGTATTGACCAGGAGGAGGAAGCGATGCGGATACACACGGATGAATCCATCAAGGCGACCGTTCGCGAAAAGTACGGCGCGGCGGCCCGGCGCGTGGTCGAAGGCACCCGTTCGGGCTGCTGCGGCAGTTCCGCCAACGGCGGCGGCTGCGACCCGATCACGTCGGATCTCTACTCTGCCGACGAGACCTCCTGTCTGCCGGAGGATGCCGTGCTCGCCTCGCTCGGGTGCGGTAACCCGACCGCTTTGGCCGAACTCCGGGCTGGTGAGACGGTACTCGACCTTGGCTCCGGCGGCGGCATCGACGTCTTGCTCTCTGCCAAGCGCGTTGGCCCCACCGGCAAGGCCTACGGACTCGACATGACCGACGAGATGCTCGCGCTCGCGCGGGCGAACCAACTCAAGGCCGGCGTGTCGAACGTCGAGTTCCTCAAGGGGGACATCGAGAACATCCCGCTCCCCGACCGAACGGTGGACGTGATCATCTCCAACTGCGTCGTCAACCTCGCCGCCGACAAGCGGCGCGTGCTCGCCGAGGCGTTCCGCGTCCTCAAGCCGGGTGGACGGCTGGCGATTTCCGATATCGTGGTGCGCGGGGAGATCCCAGACGCGGTGCGCGAGAGCATGCAGCTCTGGGTCGGCTGCATTGCCGGCGCGTTGTCGGAGGATGAGTTCGCCACCATCCTCGCGGAGAGCGGTTTTGCCGAGGCGAGCATCGAACCGACGCGGATGTACGAGTTCGAGGACGCGCGGGCCTTCCTGCAGGACTCCGGCGTCGACACCGAGGTCCTCGCCCAGGAGATCGGTGGCCGGGTGATGGGGGCGTTCATCAGGGCGACGAAGCCGGCCTGATGCGAGCCGGAAGTGGTACGAAGGAGTGGGCGCGGCGTGATGGCAGATGACGGCTGCCGGATGGTCGTGATCGACCATCCGGCAGCCGTCATTCGTCATCCCGTTCGGGTCAGTGCGTGATCGTGAAGAACCACCCACCAATCACCGGTCCCCGCGGCCCGCGACCACCCCGCCCACCGGCCGGTGGCGGCGTGACGCCCGCCGCAGGAGCCGGCGCCGGGCCATACTCGGGAACAAAGCCGTAGGCCACGTGCTTCACCGGGTCGACACCGATCGTCTTCACGCCCGGCATCGTCTTGACCGTCGCGATGACGGTGTACTTGTCCGCGGCATCCTGGCGCACCACGGTGACGGTGCCATCGCCGCCGGCCGGGATGTAGATCAGCTTCTCCGAGGGGTCGTAGCCGAGGGCGTCGACGCCGTTGCCGTTGGTAAGCTGCGCCACGACCTTGCCCGTTTTGGCGTCGAGCACGACGGAGGTACCGCTGCAACCGGCGAAGATCCGGTCGGTCTTGCGGTCGAACGCGATCCCGGTGGGGCCTTCGCACGGGGCCAGCGGCCACGACGCGATCGCCTTCATGGTCTTCTCGTCGATGACCTGGATCGTGCTGGTGCCCTCGTTGTTGACGAAGAGCTTCCCCTTGCCATCACTGGCTGCGCCCTCGGGGGCGGTATCCTCGAGGTTCACCGTGCCGACGATGTCGCCGCTCTTGGCGTCGATGAGGGTGACGGTGCCGATCGGCCGGCTGTGATTGGTCAGCACGATGCGGTCGGAGAACTCGTCGTACATGATGCCGTCGAGGCCACCGGTATGGGTCGGGATCTTCTTGATCACGGCGAGGGTCTTGAGGTCGAACATCGTCACCGTCGAATCACCGGCGTTGGTCGTGAACCCGTGATTCGACTTCGGCGCGACGGCAATGCCGTGCATCCGCGGCGTGTCCGGAATGTCGCCGATCACCTTGCCGGTCGACCCGTCCACAACCATCACATGGGTGCCGCGCGAGACGAAGACCCGCCCCGTCCCGGCCTCGGCCATGATGTAATCGTGGCCGCCATCACCACCGATGTTGGTCTTGGAGACCGTGAACGTCTGGGCCGTGCCCGAACCAGGCGAGGCCAGGACGGCGACCGTGAGCAGCGTGAGGGGAGCGGAAAACCGGCGGGTCATGGGAACCTCGATCTCGGGGAGATACCACAGGTGTCCTGAAGCTAGGCCCGTGAAGCTGACGGGAGGCTGACAAAGCGATCGCCCCGCGTCGCAGGGCGGACGCGGGGCGATCGGGCCTGCTGCGAAGGAAGGCTACTTCTTGATGCCGTACCCGGAGACGTGCACATCCAGGTTGTGATTGATCCGGATGCCGACCTGGCCATCGGTCGCCCGGCCCAGTTCCGCCTTCGACATCCCCTTGACCAGCTTGCCGTTGACCAGGAAATGCACCGAGTCCTTGGCAACGTGAATGGTCATGGTGTTGAGCGCAGAGCCGTCCTTGGGGTCGTCCTTGACGATGGCCGGGTCGACCGGGGGCGCCGCCACCCGCGGTGGCGCGGCGTTGCCGCCACGCACCTTCACCTGATAGCTGCCATCCGAGGGCCGGATCACGAAATAGATATAGCCCTGGGTGCTGTCCTGAAGATTCGACCCGCCAATGAAGAGCCCATAGGTCTCGTGCTGCATGCTCTTGGCCTGATGGAAGGTCGCGCTCACCGCGAAGATCCCCTTCCCCATGTCCTTGGGGTTGTAGTAGATCGCGGCCGGACCCGACTTGAAGTGATACCCATCACCCATCGTTACGAAGCTGATCTCCTTGATGTCCTGCGCCGGCTTGCCCGCCCCCGGCGGATCGAACCGCATCAGCCATCCTGCTGGCAGCTGGCCCGAACCCACCACCTTGGTGGTCGGGTCGCCCCCCCGACCCGCCATGCCCGGCATCCCTGCCATGCCACCACCACCCTGTGCCACCATCGGCGCGGCGCCAACCACCGCCACGAGGGCGAGCTGAGCCATCATCGTCTTCCGCATCCCGGTCTCCTGGTAAAGACTGCTGTCAATTGGATGGCCGTCGTCCGTGAGCAGACCCGGCCATCGGTCCCCTGGGGCCGCTGGATTATAGCATGATTTCCGACTACCGGTGTCTCAAATAGAAACCCCCGCCACATCCTGCGATGGGGCGGGGGTCCCCCCGACGGGCCTGCGATCAGCTCACGGCACGATCTGCTTGTTGGGCGAGTTGCGGCCCCGGTGGCAGGTCATGCAGTCGATCTTCGGCGTCCCTTCCTCGTCGGCCGGCATCTTCGAGAGCTGTTCCCGGTTGATCGCATTGGTGATCTGGATCATCAGGCGCGACCGCTTCTTGTCCTGCTTCGACTCGTCGGCCCACTTGTCGATGACGTGGCAGAATTCGCAGTTACGCCCCATCGCCACACTGTAGTAATCCATCAACTTGACGAGCCGACCGGCGGTGGTGTCCTGGAGCAGCTCGAGGTTCTGGAAGACCACCTGGCTGCTGGAATCTTCCCGGCCGGCGATCTGCGCCATCAACTTGTCGACGATGACCTTCCGCACCACCGCCATCGAATCACGCCGGGCGATTCGCTGTTCCAGCGTAAGTGGGACGCGACCGCCTCGACCACCACCAGGTGGTCCACCCGGAGGTCCCCCGGGAGGTCCCCCGGGAGGTCCGCCTGGCGCCGCGATCGCCGGCCTCGCGGCCGGTGTTGATGGGGTGGGTGCAACCGGTGCGGGTTTGGCGGGCGCTGCGGCGGCGCCGGTACTGCTCGGCGCCGGGGTGGTCTTCGGGGAACTGGTGCGTGCACAGGAGAGCCCGGCAATGACGCCAGAGGCCAGCGCGACGCGAACCAGACGATTCATGGATAACTCCTGACGCGACTGGGTGTTGGGACCAAGGGTCGAAGCATCGGGAAAAATCCGACACTTTGCGTTCCAGTGCTCGGAGTATGCTCGCGAAACACCGGAAGTCAATCGCCCTTGGCCCCGTTCAACCCATTCAGCCAGTCGTCATCACGAAGTGCCGCAGCTGGGCCACGTCGCGCCGGAGTTCGGCCCGGACATCGGGATGCGCCACGCCGATCAGCAGCTCAGCGCGCTCGCGCAGCGACTTGCCGTGCAGGTTGACCGCGCCGTATTCGGTCACGATCCAGTGCACGTGCCCGCGAGTGGTCACCACGCCGGCGCCGGGGGACAGTTCCAGCACGATGCGCGACACTTCACCGCCCGCCGCCATCGACGGAAATGCGAGGATCGGCTTGCCGCCGGGCGACAGCGCCGCGCCGCGCATGAAGTCCATCTGGCCACCGATCCCGGAGTAGATCCGGTGCCCGAGCGAGTCCGCACACACCTGCCCGGTCAGGTCGACCTGGAGGGCCGAGTTGATCGCGGTCACGCGGGGGTTCTTCCGGATGACCGACGTGTCGTTGGTGAAGTCGCAGCCATGGAAGCTCACCAGCGGGTTGTCATGGACGAAATCGAACAGCAACTGCGACCCCATCACGAACGAGGTGACGATCTGGCCGGGATTGACCCGCTTCTGCCGGTTGGTGACCACCCCGGCCCGCACCAGCTCGAGCAACCGGTCAGAAAAGGTCTCGGTGTGCACGCCGAGGTCGTGCTTGTTGCCGAGGCGCGTGAGGACGGCATCGGGAATGGCCCCGATGCCCATCTGCAGGGTCGCACCGTCGTCGACCAACCCCGCGATGAGCTCGCCGATCCGGCTGGTGATCAACGTGGACGGGTCGCTCGGGTGCTGTGGCAACATCCGATCGGTGATCGTGAACGCGGTCAACCGATCAAAAGGCACCAGCGTGTTGCCGTGCGTGCGCGGCATCTGGCGGTTGATTTCGGCGACAATGACCGGCGCCGAGTCCACCGCGGCGCGGGCGACGTCGACCGAAGTACCCAGGGTGCAGAAGCCGTGGGTGTCGGGTGGCGACAGCTGCAGAATGACGGCATCGAGTGGAATCGCGCGCGAGGCAAAGAGCGCCGGGATGTCCGACAGGAAGACGGGGACGTAGTCCGCGCGTCCCTCGGCGATCGGCTTCCGCAACCCCGGGCCGGTAAAGAGCGAAACCGAGTGGAATCGATCGGACACCGCAGGATCGGTGAAAGGCAACTCGCCTTCGACGTGCATGTGATACAGGGTGACATCCGTCAGGTCGCCACGAGTGCACATCGCCTGAAGCAACGTGGTCGGCGTGGCCGCCGCACCGTGCACGAAGCAGGTCATCCCGCTCCAGACGTGCTCCATGACATCATCGGCAGAAACCGCGCGAGATTCCCAATCCATGTACGTGCTCGTGTCCGTCCAGGTCGCAGTCATCGTCAGCCCCCTCCCGGGGCAGTGCCTCATGCAGGCGAACCGTGCTGTGTCGCCGTGCGCAGAAAGATAGAGGGGGCGTGATCCGAACACTGTGAGGGCGGGGTGCATACTTCGTCAGGGAAATCCGCACGGATTGTCGGATTGCCATCGAGCGGACCATTGGGTTTCGCCAAGGCATGCTTCGTCACCCGGCTATCTGGCTTCTCCTTCGGCCCATGGCATCGGCGGAGGGGGTATTCTGCAGGTGAACCGGCCGGCACCCGAACCCCTGAAGAGGTCGCCAACCATGAACGGTTTCCGCTCATTGCCTCGCGCCACGATCCTCGCCGCACAAATGCTCGTGGCAGCACCACCCGTTTTCGCTCAGCGAAGCCCGGCGCACGATTCGGCCGACGTCGCCGCCGTACGCACTTCGTTCCAGCAAGCGCTGGCGACCGGCGACACAGTAGCGGTCATGCGGCTGCTCTCACCTGATGTTCGAATCCTTGAATCGGGTGGTAGCCAGACGCGAGAGGAATACCGCGCCGAGCATTTGGCTTCGGACATCGCCTTCGCGAAGGCGGTTCCGAGCGCCACAACGGCAATGCGTGTCGTTGTGCTGGGTGACGTCGCGTGGATCAGCGCGACCTCCACCACTACAGGACAATTCAATAGCCGACCGGTGAACTCCCTCGGCGCTGAACTCATGGTCCTTCGGAGAGTGGCCGGAGCCGATGGCCGCCACTGGGTGATCGAAGCCGTCCACTGGTCATCCCGACGGAAGCCAGCCGGACCGGGTTGAGGACGCGCAGCAGGAACCTTCGCCTGAAAGTCCTACTGACCACTGTCTACTGATTGGGGGGCCTACCGAAGGACCCGGTTCGAAGCGTCCTGGCCTGTTCAGCGATCCACTTGGTGACGTGCACATGTGGCATGAGGCCCTGGCCGTCGGAGACGTAGTCGAGACCGTCAAGAACCTGTGCATAGGGACCGAACCCTTACACCCGGAAAGGGATGACGATCGCCGTACCTCCCTCGGCCGAAGCCCGCTTGACGAAGGCGCGGATACGCAGCTCGGATTCGGTACGTTTCTCGGGCCAGTCCTCCCGCAAGGTTTCGACTTGGACGCGCCGGAAGGGGAGAAACTCGCGCACCTGGACCGCATGGAAGTCGATGGATGCCCTCCACCTCTCGTTCTGCGAATCGTCCCCTGCGCCGTGCGCCTGGATGAGGATGTCCTCGAGTTCTGGCTTCCGGCTGAGCACCCTCACCCGGTCGACAAGGACGGCTCCGATGGCGTGAATGTTGGCGAGCCCCTGCGTGCTCAGGGCAAAGGATGCTGCAGTCTTGACCTTCCAGAACCCCATGTCCATGCTCTGGCCAGAGTCACCATGGTCGCTGGCATGCATGTGGCTCGTCGCTACCGGAGCTTCCGGGGCTCCTGGCCGAAGACCGAGGATCTGTTCCGTGCGATCGAACCAGCTCTCGCCGCTGATGAAGAGGCGAACAACCTCGATTCTCCGCACACCACGCGCTTCCAGCTTCCCGATCGCGTCCTGGATGGAGACGGCATCAGCCATGCCAAACGCGACTTCGACCGGATACTCGGCCCGCAGAGGCGCCACGGCAGCGACAACCCCGCCATTCCAGTCCGCCGATCCACCGTGCGCCATCAGCAGCAGCCCGAAGTCGTCCGGGCTCCCCGGGAGGATGGCATGGTTAGGATGGTGCCGCGCACATCCGATGGACAAGACCAGGAGCAGAACGAACATCAAGCGAACACGAGTTATTGAGAAGCAGCCGGCGTGGAAGAGCGAAGTAGTGTCGGAGCAGCCGAGAAACTCTGCCGAGAGTGGAGAAGTATACTGAACTCGTTCCCTCATCGCCCATACAGGGCGGCCAGCCGTGCCTTCATTTCCTCGATTTCAGCCTGCTGACTGGTGAGGATTCTCTCACACAGATCCTTGATGGCCGGATCCGACACCGGCGCCTTTTCACACATCAGGATGGCGCCCGCATGGTGTGGAATCATCGACCTGAGAAACTGCGCATTCCCGATTTGGACTTGCTGTCGGATCAGCGCCCAGCATCCCGTCCCGGCGAGGATGCTGACAGCGATGCTCGCGAGATTCAGGCGCCGATTGTGGTACATCGCCCGCATCAGGATGAGCTCAATGAGCACCATCGGCGCTGTCATGAGCCCGGCCATGTAGAGTTGGTTGAAGTTGAGGTAGACATTCGGCAGCGCGTTGACCATGGCATACATCAGGAAGTACATGCATATGAAGGAGAACGCCGCCATCAGGAGCAGGCGGCCATAGTGGGCCTGGTTCGGGCTGGCCGTCGGGTGGTGCGCTGCATTCGATGTCATGTCAGCACCTGGTAGAAGAGGAAGGCGGGTGAGCGGTCGGGGTCGAGGGTTCGAGCACGAAGCCTCCCGCGTTGAATTTACCGC
>JANYAG010000309.1 GCA_025361465.1 Gemmatimonadota bacterium | reverse complement strand
CTCGCTTCTCGCTCCTCGTCCTTCGAAGACGTACCTTTGACCGATCCCCCGCCCCACCGATCGCCGAAGGCGCCCCGATGCTCCGACTTGCCCTGGCCTGCTGGCTCCTTACCGGCGCCGCCCTCCGCGCCGCGGCGCAGTGGCCCGCCCATGGTACGGTCTACGAACGCACCGTCCGCGAACGATGGCTGAACGAGCACCAGCAGCCAGCCTTCACCCCGTGGGCAGCCCACAAGTCCGTCATCCACCTTGATTCGCTCCAGGCAAACGCAGCGGGCGTGACCACCTTCATGGCCACGGGCGACCCTCGGCAGACCAACCGGACGCGCGCCCGGGTGGCGTTCGATTCCGCTGGTCGGGTCGTGAGTCTCGGCGGGTCCTTCGATTCGGTGCCCCGCCGCCCAGGCGTGCGCCTCACTGAAGATCCCAACCAATCGGAACGGTTCCGCACCGGCCTCGGTGGCGTGACGACGCTCCCCGTCGCCATCGCATGGGACCTGATCCCCGCGATGCACCCGGCCCGACTGGCGGCGGGGGAACGATGGACCGATAGCGTGAGCTGGAGCCAGGGCTACGTGGGCGAGTCCCAGGCACTGCACGGCGTGCGCACCTCGGACCTGGTGCGCGACAGCGTGATCGAAGGCCGCCGCTACTGGCTGGTGCGGGACACGCTCCGCGGCACCTGGACGGAACAAGTCTCCGAATACGAGCGCACCCTCTTTGCGGATGTGATCACCTCCCGCGTAGCCCACGGCACCGTGATCGGGCAGTACCTGGTCGACGCGGCCACCCGCACACTGCGCAGCCGTGACGACACGCTCGAGTTCACGGGAACGGCCACGCTGCGGCTCCCCGACGGCCGCACCTTCACCGCGCCGACGACATTTCAGCAGGCGCGTCACCTGGAGGGATTCGACTCGACCGCCTATGCGGCCCTGGTCATCGCGCGGCGCGCCGCCGCTCCCCGCTTCTCGATGTTCCGCTTTCCCACAGGCAGCGCCGAAGAGGCGCTCGCCGCGGGCAACGCGGCGGTGCGCGATTCGCTGCTTCGCCTCTTCCATCAGTCGCGCGACGTCGATGCGCGCGCCGCCCTCACGGCCACGCTGTCGCAGTGGCGCCCGAAGAACAAGAACTACCGCGCCTACCGCGACACCGTCGAAGCCGGAATCCTGCGCGATGGCGACACCACCAGCACCGTCAAGCTGCTGCTCGATCCGGCGATGACTCGCCTCACGGAGACGAGGCTGCGGCTCGTGCTGCCGTTCCTGCGTGACCCGGGTCGCGCCTTCGCCTTCGGGATTCCGGCGGGACAGTTCTTCGAGAACGTGGAACAGCGGCTGGGCGAGATCTCGCCGGCGCTCACCCCGGACACGACGGCGTGGCCCTGCACACCCGAAGCCTGCACCATGCTGGCCCACCTGCGCACCACCGAGAAGGAACCGCGGCTGCGCAAGCTTGGACTGGCCGCCGCGTTTTCGCTCGACCCACGCCGCTGGGTCGACTCGGTGCGCGCCGACTCCACCTTCACCTTGGTGCGTTACCGCATCGACGGCGTCGGGGCCACCTGGATCGCTTCAACGCATCCGCCGATGCCTGCCGCCGATGCCGACTGGCTGGCATGGGTAGCGTGGATGAACGGCAAACCGTTCACCGCCGACTCCGCCGCGCGCACGCCAGACGCCCCGCCGGCGCTGCGGTACAGTGACACGCATCAGCGAGCGGTTGCGATGATTGAACTGCTCACCCGACGCGACCTGACCAGCGAATGGCAGGGCCATCTCGCTCGCGCCACCAATGGCAGCGAGCGCTACGTCTTCGAGACCCTGCTGAGCCATCGCGATGCATGGCATCCCGACCCCGACAGCGTGGCGACCTGGCTGCAGACCGACTCCAAGATCGATCGTGCCCGCGGCCAACTGGGCGCCAGCACCGTCATGGCGTCGGCCCACGGCCTCCCCGATTCGGCCACGATCACCGAGCTGATCGACCGGATGCTGGCGCACACCGTTGACGGTGAAGCGCCGTGGCCGTCGATCGCCACCGGTCGGGGCCCGACGCCGGTTGGCAACCTGCTCGACAATGCCACCCGCCGTGGCGCCGGCCTAGCGGCCCAGACACCCCAGACGATCTACGTGAAGACACCGGTCGTCACGGAGGCGATGCGGGCCAAGTGGGGCAGCCGCGTCACCTGGATCACGGACTCCACCTGGGCGCTCACCAAGGAACGCTACCCCGCCGCCGAGATCACCATTCGTGGCATGGCGCGCGTTGGAGCATTTGCCTCCGTGGGCGCCGACGTCTTCTCGGCCCGTGCGGACGACAAGGGGATCAATGCCGGCCAGGGCGGAAACTCCTACCTGCTCGTGCTCACCAAGGAGGGGTGGAAGATCGTCGGCGTGAGCACGTGGGTGGTGTGACAACCTGCCCCTCGCTCCTCGCTCCCTGTCCCCCCAGCAAGTAGCTTTGGCGGACCCCCACAGCCCTCCGCTTGCCGAAAGGTGCCTCGATGCGTCTTCCTGTCTGCTCGGTCGCCCTGCTCATGCTGGCCACCGCCTGCGCCACCAAGTCCACGCCGACCCCTGCCCCGGCACCCCTGGGCGGCGGCCGCGGCGCGCC
>JANYAG010000299.1 GCA_025361465.1 Gemmatimonadota bacterium | reverse complement strand
GACGCCGGGCTCCTGGAGGAGCCGCTGGAGACCTTGCACGCCCGCTATGGACCGCGCCCCGCGCGCCCATCCAAGCTCGCGCCCTTTCACCCCCTGATCACAGCGCGACTCGCGGAGTTTCCCGCGCTGCAGGCGACCCGCCTGTTCGCCGAGTGCCGCGCGGCGGGCTACACCGGCTGCGCCTCGCAGCTGCGCGCCTATGTGCAGCACCTGCGCCCCGCGCCAGAGCCGGTCGTCCGCTTCGAGACCGCGCCCGGGCAGCAGGCGCAGGTCGACTTCGCGCACTGTCGGTTGCCATGGGGCATCCGCTATGCGTTGATCGTGGTGCTCGGCTATTCGCGCCTGCTGTGGGTGCGCTTCTTCCCCCGCCAGGATCTGCGGACGCTGCAGCGGGGCCTGACGGAGTGCTTCGAGCGCTGGGGTGGTGTCCCACAGCACCTGTTGTTCGATCAGATGAAGAGCGTCCTCACGCGCGATGCTCGGCTCACGGGCGGAGGCCTGCTCACCAACCTCGAGTGTCAGCGCTTCGCGCAGCACTACGGCTTCCGCCTTCGGGTCTGTCGCCCGTATCGCGCGCAGACCAAAGGCAAAGTGGAGCGGCCGATCCGCTACTTGCGCGGCAGCTTTCTGTATGGACGCACGTTTCTGAGTGACGCCGATCTCAATGACCAGGTCGCGCACTGGCTCGACACCGTCGCCAATCCCCGCGTGCACGGCACCACCAAAGCGGTGCCGGCGGAGCGCTTTCGTCTCGAGGAGCAGGCGGTCCTGCAGCCCCTGCCGGCGCGGCCGTATCACTCGCTGGTCCTCGGCCCCATCGCGCCGCGACCGGCGACGCCGATGGCGATGCCGCACATCGTCGTGGAGCGGCGCAGTTTGCAGGCGTATGCGGCCCTCGCCGGAGCGGACGCATGACGCGCCGCGTCCCGACCAGTCCCTCGCTGCGCGAGCAGCTCCAAGCGCAGCTCGCCGACTGCAAGATGCCCGGCGCCCTGGAAGCCCTCGATGACGTGCTCCGCCGCTGTGATGATGGGGCCTTGGCGCCGGGCGAAGCGATCGCCGCCGTCCTCGGGGCCCACATCGAGCTCCGCAATGCCCGCCGGCTGCAGACCGCGATGCGCAGTGCGCGGTTGCCGGCGGTCAAGACGCTCGCCGATTTCGATTTCTCGTTTCAGCCCTCGGTCAAGCGTGAGCAGATCGAGAGCCTGCACACGCTGGGGTTCGTAGAGCGGAAAGAAAATGTCGTGCTGCTCGGGCCCCCCGGCGTGGGCAAGACGCACCTCGCGTTGTCGCTCGCCGTGGCGGCGGCGCAGCGCGGACGGCGGGTGTACTTCACCACGCTCGCCGATCTCCTGCACTCGCTCGAAGACGCCCAGGCCGCCGGACGCCTCGCGCCACGGCTCCGCACGTTGGTTGTTCCGAGTCTGATGGTGATCGACGAGATCGGCTACCTCCCGATCACCCGCACCGGGGCGATGCTCTTCTTTCAGTTGCTCAGTCGCCGCTACGAACAGGCGGCGACGATTCTCACGAGCAACAAGGGGTTTGAGGACTGGGGCGAGATCTTCGGCGATGATGTCATGGCGGCGGCGCTAGTCGATCGGCTGGTGCATCACTGTCACATCGTCAACATCCGGGGGAATAGCTATCGGCTCCGGCAGCACCGCGACCTGGCGCGCCTCCTCCAGCAGGACGGCGCCACCCGCCGCCAGGCCCCAGCCCGGGAGGACGCGACCTTACCCCAGGGCTGAGCCCCCATCCTGCCCCATTTTCAATTGGCAGGAGTGTCCCATTTTCAATCAGCATTGACAGAGGAACCCGGGCGTCCAGATTGTGACCGGCCCAGCGTCTGAACCACGCAAACCTGGCGGGGTCTGAAGATGCCCGACCTGAAGCCGCGACCACGCAGTAGACCCCAACCAATCCAGGAATCCCTCGGCCTCTTCCCCGGTTCTGATGCCGAGGTCGTTCTCCCGAACCATCACCGTTACGTACCAGTAGTACAAGCCCTGCCGAGCGACCTGGGAGGTCTCCGCACCCTTGCCCCTGATGTGTGGACGCGGACCACCCCGTTGCTCGAGATCGGGCATCGTGCGTTTGCCCGCCTCTCCGACAGGGAACAGGCCGCTATCCATTCCTACCTCAAGGCGTAAGCTTCCCCCCCAAAGATACAGCGTGAGTTAGACTTTCCGCTCGCCCAGGAGGGGGAGATGCGAAAGTCGAAGTTCAGCGAAGCCCAGATCGTGGCGGTGCTCCAGGAGGCGGAGGCCGGGCTGCCGGTCGCGGAGATCCTCCGGAAGCATGAGATCAGCCGCCCGACCTACTTCAACTGGAAGTCGAAGTACGGGGGCACGTCGGTCCCGGAACTCCGTCGGCTGAAGGAACTGGAGGCCGAGAACGCCAAGCTCAAGCGGATGTACGCCGAGCTGGCCCTTGAAAACGCCGCGATCAAGGATGTGCTCAGCCGAAAACTGTGATGCCGTCTGCGCGTCGGGTCGTCGCGGCGATTCTAGTGCAGGAGCACGAGCTGTCCGTCGTGCAAGCCTGCCGGATCGCCCGGCTCTCGCGGACGGCGTGGTATCGCCCAGCAGGGGATCGGTCCGCACGCGACCAGCCGGTGATCGACGCGCTGGTGGCGCTGGTCGATCGGAACAGCCGGTGGGGGTTCTGGCTCTGCTATGATCGCCTGCGCGCCCTGGGTCATGGCTGGAACTGGAAGCGGGTGTATCGCGTGTACTGCGCGCTGCGCCTCAACCTCAAGCGCCGGCGGAAGCAGCGGGT
>JANYAG010000290.1 GCA_025361465.1 Gemmatimonadota bacterium | reverse complement strand
CGGCGATTGATCTCAAGGGGGCGGCGCAGCAGATCGTGAACCTGGTCACCGAAGCCAACGGGTATATCACCACCAGTGCGCCGTGGGGACTGGCCAAGGCGGGCGATGATGCCCGGCTCGATGCCGTGCTCGCCGCGTTGGCGCACTGCCTGATGCGGCTGGCCGTCATGGCGTCACCGTTCATGCCGGAAAAGAGCCAGGCGCTCTGGTCCGCCCTCGGGCAGGGTGGCACACCCGAAGCGGCGTGGGCAATGGCTGAGGAGCCGCGACTGGCGGGAGTGAAGGTGAGCAAGCCGGAGAACCTCTTTCCGAAGCCACCCACGCCCTGACGCCCGGCCCGCGTCTCGCGACACGAACCGGGCGCCCAATCACCGTTCACCAATCACCATTCACCCGTTCGTCCTACGGCCTCCCGAAATCCACCTTCGGCGCCTTCTCCGATCCGGCATCCGCCTGGAAGTACTCCCGTGGCTTGCCCAGGCCGAACATCTTGGCCGTCAGGTTGGTCGGGAACTGGCGGATCTTGGCGTTGAACGTCTCCACCGCGCCGTTGTAGTCGGTGCGCGCCGTGGCAATCCGGTTCTCGGTCCCCTCGATCTGGTCCTGCAGCTGCTTGAAGTTCTCGCTGCTCTTGAGCTGGGGATAATTCTCCGACAGCGCCAGCAACCGGCTGAGCGGCGCGTTCATCGCCGCATTCGCCTCGCCCATGGCCTTGATGTCGGTGCCACTCGCCGCGCCACTCAGCTTGGCCCGGGCGTTCGCGATCCCGATGAAGACGGTGTCTTCCTGCTTGGTGATCCCTTTCACCGTCGCCACCAGGTTGCCGATCAGGTCGGCCCGCCGCTGCAACTGCACCTTGATCTGCCCCTGCGCCGCGTTCACCTGTTCGTCCAGCGTCTGCAGCGTGTTGTAGCTGCAGCCGGTCAGGGGTGCGACCAGCGCCACCGCCAGGAGGAGAGAAAAACGGGAACGACGCATCTCAGCGATCTCCGTGTTCAATGTGGTCTACGAGGTCCACCGCCCGCCGGACGACCTCGAGATAACGCGCAAACAGCTCCGGGGGACAACTCCACTTGTGCTCGCGGCGATGCGCCGCGATCTCCAGCACCACCTTGCCATCCTCGCCCAGCTCGGCCGCCAGCGCGGCGATTGTCTCGGCCGGTTCCTTGCCTGCCGTGCGGTGCAGCAGCACCACCGTGCAGCGCAGCAACACCAGCAGCGTCGCGACCGAACTGGTCGCAAAGCCGCCCAGCGTCGGCATCACCTTGCCGAAGCGAACGTATGCCTGCCGCAGCCGGATCAGCGTCCCGCGCAACTCGGCTTCCACCGCGCGGCGGAGGTCGTCCTGCTCCACCTCGAGCACCGCCACCGGATCACTGCCGAGCAGCACGGAGTACGCCGTGCGCATGTCGGTGATCTCGATCGGGAAGACGTCGGCCGCCCGATCCCACTCCGCCCGCCCGATGATCAATGGCGGCGTGAAGCCGGCGTTTCCCCAGGCGGTGACCGCTGGCGTCAACTCCGCCAAAGATGAGGGCGATGGGTCATCGACCACCACCAGCAGGTTGACGTCGGAGCGCCAGGGAATCCAGTCGCCCCGGGCGGCCGAACCGTACAGAACGACACTGGGCGGAGTGGTCGACCCGCCAAGCTGCGCCACCAGCGCCGCAATCGCCGTATCGAGTTTGCCACGATCCATTAGAAGCTCCTCCCGCCGCCGCCGCCACTGAAACCGCCACCACCACCAAAGCCACCGAAGCCACCACCACCGAAGCCGCCGCCGCCACCACCGCCCCAGTCGCTATTGCGGCCACCCATCGCCTGGCCAATCAGGAACGGCAGGATCCAGCTGCCACCACCACCGCCCCGACCACCGCGCCGCCCACTCGTGGCGATGATGAGCCAGAAGATGCCGAAGAGGACCGGCATCAAAGATTGCCACGGGAAATGCTGAGGCGCTTGGCGCGGACGCTTCACCAGCGCACTGTCCTGCACCCCCATTTCGCGGGCGATCAGGTCGGCGAGGACCCCGGTCCCCAGATCGACCGCTGCGCCGTAGTCACCCTGCCGGAGCGCCGGCAGCATCTGGTCGGCGATTGCGCCCGAGCGCGCATCGGTGACGAACCCCTCCGTCCCGGTGCCGCTGGCGATGAAGATCTCGCCCTTGTGCTCGGCCGTGCGGGGCACCAGCAGCATGACCACGCCGGCGTTGCGCTGCGCATTGCCGATCGCCGCCTTGGCTCCGACGCCCCATGCCCGCCCGATGGCGACGGCCACATCGACCGGTGCACGGTCTCCAATGGTCGGCAGGGTGACCACCGCCACCTCGGCCCCCGTCACTTCGCGCAGGCGCGCCAGCCGTGCCTCGATCTGCGCCCGCAGCGACGGAGCGATGATATTCGCGACGTCGGTCACCCTCCCGGCGGGCTGGGTCGGGAACAACGAGGCCACCCCGCCAGCCTGGGCCGGCAGGGAAAGCAGGACGGTCAGTTGGAGCGCCGCGACGGCGCCGATAACTTTCCTCACCTTGGACATCCGCTCCGGTACCATCGCCTGGATCGGCTACCCGATCGACGCGCGCTACGTTTCAGCCGCGCAACATTGTTTCCTGTCTTGAAAGATACCTACGCAGACTGAAACGTGAGGATTCAATGACGCTGCTTCGCCGGAGGTGCTGGACGCTCGCCCTGCTCGCCGTCACTGCCTGGCTCCCGGGCCGGCTGGCCGCGCAGGACAGCTTGATCAACCCGCGCGCCAAGGGATCGCTCACCGCGCCGGTGACGGTCTACGAGATGGGGGACTTCCAGTGTCCCGCCTGCAAGATGTTCTTCGACGGGGCCTACCAGGCCATCGAGAAAGAGTACATCACCACGGGCAAGGTGCGCTGGATCTTCATCAACTTCCCGCTCACCTCGATCCATCCCAATGCCGAGGCGGCCGCCGAGTTTGCGATGTGCGCGGCCAAGCAAGGGAAGTTCTGGCAAACCCACGACCGGCTCTACTCCTCACAACAATCCTGGACGCCCCTGGTCGACCCGGGCCAGTTCTTCCTCGCCCAGACCACGGTGCTGGGGCTCAAGCGTGACCAGATGGTGAATTGCCTCCAGTCCGGCACCGCGCGCACCGAGGTCAAGAGCGATGCGACCGGCGCGGCGCGGGCCGGGGCCACGAGCACGCCGACGTTCTACATCGAAGGCGGGTTGATGGCGGGGGCGTATCCGATCGCAGCGTTCCGGCAGGTGTTTGATTCGATTCTTCGAGTAAAGGGGAAGAAATAGTCGCGAAGAGTGAACGGTGAACGGTGAATCGTGAGCGGTCCGTGGCTTCGCATCACCACTCACCAATCACCGTTCACCTGGTTCATCCTCCTCCCAACGTCACAAAGACGTCGTAGAGGGCGTGGGTCCACGCCGTGACCCCGAAGCCGCGCAGTAAATAGAGCGCGCTGAAGGTGAGGCCGGCGAGGAAGCGGAAGACGAACGAACTCAGCTGCAGGTGATCGCCGTACGGCCCGACATAGTGAAAGGCCGAGAACAGCAGCGCGCCGAGCACGCACGCCACCACGCCGGCCACGCGCGGTGTCCACATCAGCACCCGGGTGCCGAGGGCGGCCAGCGCACCCACCACCACCACCCGGAAGAGCAGTTCCTCGTAGAAGCCGGCGCCAAGCGAAATCATCAGCTTGGTGGAGGTGTCGAACGTCTGCGGATCCGGCACGGCGAGGTATTGCACCAGCGCTGCGGTCAGGCGACCAAGGACCACCCCCACCAGAAGCGCCAGCAGGGTGGACTCAGCCACCATCCCGCCGAACACCGCCGCCCGCAGTCCGCCAGGATGGCGGCGCCAGTCGCGGGCAACGATGAACACGCCGATCAACACCAGGCCGACCTCGAACCCGAACACGGCGCGCGGACCACCGAGTGCGAGGAAGATCGACTTGAAGACCACGTCGGCGCCGTTGCGGACGCCCTCGCGGTCGGGCGACAGGACCCGGGCGATCACCTCATAGGCAACCAGCAACGGGAAGGCGAAGAGGAACGAGTACCGCGGGGCGCGGCTGTCGAGGTAGTAGCGACTCTGGGCCATGCCGCAAACTAATCCGCCCTCGCTTGCGAGCAGGAGCCCGGCCCGGCATCGTTCCACACCGTGAACACCACTCCTGCCTGGTACCGAGCCGCGGTCCGGACTGCGATCCCGTTCGTCCCCTGGCTGCTGCGTGACCCGCGGCAGCGGGCTGCGCATGTCGCCCGCCTTGGCGCCGCCGAGCGGCTCGCCCGCTGGGGCGAACTGGGGCGCGACCAGGCGCGGCCGGTGGCCTGGTTCCACGCTCCATCGGTCGGCGAGGGACTGCAGGCCCGGGCGGTGGTCGAGGCATTCCGCGCCCAGCGTCCCGACGTCCAGGTGGTGTTCACCCACTACTCGCCGTCGGCCGCCACCTTTGCGGCCACCGTGTCGGCGGACTTCCGCGACTATCTCCCGTACGATCGTCCGCTCGATGTCGAACGCGTGCTCACCGGCCTCAAGCCGGATCTCCTCGTCTTCACCAAGCTCGACCTCTGGCCCGAACTCGCGGTGCGGGCAGCGGCACACGACGTGCCGATCGCGATGGTCGCCGCGACGGTGAGCCCGATGAGCGGTCGGTTGCGCTGGCCGGCGCGACTCACCACGAGGTCAGGGTACCAGTCGCTGACGCTGGCCGGGGCGATCTCGAGCGACGATGCCGCGCGTCTCGTGCGGCTCGGCTGCCCCGCCGACCGGATCGTCGTCACCGGTGATCCGCGCGTCGATTCGGTGCTCGGCATCGTCGACGCCATGCCGGCCGACGACCCGCTCCGTCGCCTCGCCGATCCCGGTGTCACGCTCGTCGCCGGCAGCACCTGGCCCGAGGACGAGCGGATCCTGCTCGCCGCCTTCGCCGCCGTGCGCGCGCAGCAGCCCAAGGCCCGACTCATCCTGGTACCGCACGACCCGAAGCCGGAGCACCTCGCCAGCATCGTCGCGGCAGCCACCGCCGCGGGGCTCGATGCCCCGGAGAAGCTGTCGACCGTTTCGGAAGGAGCACGGCCCGCCGTGCTCGTCGTCGACCAGCTCGGGGTCCTCGCGCGACTCTACGCCGCGGGCGGCATCGCCTATGTCGGTGGGGGCTGGGGTCGTGCCGGCATTCACTCGGTACTCGAGCCGGCCGCGTGGGCGAGGCCAGTGATCATCGGCCCGCGCGATCGTGGCAGTCGCGACGCGAAGCTGCTCGAAGGGGCCGGCGGCCTGGTGCGCCTGCCGCCCAAGGAGGCGGCGGTCCCGGCCCTCACGGCGCAGTGGTTATCCTGGCTTGGAGATTCGACCGCGCGGAACGCGGCGGGTCAGGCGGCCCGCGCCGCACTCACCGGCGAGCGCGGGGCGGCGTGGCGGAACGGGGAGATGCTGAGTGGAATGATCGAGGGGCGATAGGCACGGCATGAATCGCGGTCATTCATCCTGAGCGCAGCGAAAGACCTCCTCATCCTGAGCGCAGCGAAGGACCTCTCTGCCTGACCGGGCTCGGAGGTCCTTCGCGTTGCTCAGGACGAGGAGGAGAAGCGAGCGCTAGAAATCGTCTCGCTTCTCGCCTCTCGCATATCGCTTCTCGGCTCCTACAGCGCGTACCCCAACCCGAACGAGATGATCGCCGGCTTGCGATCCTTCACCATCACGCGATCGTAGGCGCCACGGATCGAGAGGCCGTTGAGCATCGCCAGGTCGATCCCGGCGCTGAGGCCAAATCGGGTGTCGCCGGCGCCACCGCTGCGGGTGTAGTCGAGGCGCGGCGCAATCCACGGCTTGATGCTGAACGCCGGATTGGGAATTGTCGCCGCCAGGCCGATCGACACCGGGACGTGCGTGACGCCCACACTGCTGCCGACGGTCGAGTTCACCGACCAGTGCGCCACCCCGCCCATCATCATGATCCGGAACGGCACCAGCGGCCCGCCGAGCAGACGCATGCTCGCACTGAGGCCGGTGGCGGTCACCGCATCACCGGTCTTGGGCGAATACCGGGCGACCTGCCCGCCGACGCCGAAAAAGCCCACTCCGATGCCAGCGCTGGCACCGATCGTGGTGCCCTTGCCGGCATCATCGTTGGCAAATCCGACATCCGCGGCCACCTGAATGCCCACCGGCACCCCGTTGTTGACAACGGGGAGTCCGCGCACCTGCGCGGAGACGGGAGCAATCGCCACGAGCGCGAGGCCCGCGGCGGCAAGCACGGTGCGGCGAAACATCAGGGCATGCTCCTGGAAGAAGACACGGTGCGCTGCTGCCTTAATGCAGGAAAGCTACACCGATGCCGATGCCGTCGAGGTCGCCGATCCCGGCGCTGAAGCGGAAGTCGAGTCTCGGTGTCAGTCGCGCGTCCACGCCGAACCCGAGGGTATAGGCGGTCCCCGACGCGTCGGCGAACATGGGCGTGATGGTCGGTTGCACGTACGCCACCAGCGACGTGGACGACCCCTCGACGAAGAACCGCCGCCCCATCGAGAAGCCGATCGGCAGCATGCCGGACGTCGCCCCATCGTTGCGGAAGCCGAGCCCGAGCGTCAACGACCCGTCGAGGGGGAACGACTCGGTATGGTCGACGAGGCGGTACCGGGTGTCAAATCCCAGCAGCAGCGCGGTCTTGTACCCCTTCCCCGCGTCGAGAAATCCACCGCGGACGCCGCCGTCCCAGTGCGGACCGAACCCGACGCGGTAGGAGCCCTCGAGCGAGTACCCCGGGCCCGGGTCGGTGAAGAAAACGCTGATTTCATTCTTGGAAAAGGCCCGATAGGGCGCCTGGAAAACGGGCACGCCGGTGGATTGGGCCAGGGCGGACATCGCAGGGATCAGCACAAGGACCAGCGCCGCCAGTGGCGCCAGCAGGTTCCTACGCAGCATCGGGAGCTCCTTGAACGTGTTCGGCCAGGACGCGGACACTGTTCTTGACGACCTGGAGGAACCCGCCTTGCACAGCGAAGCGATGCGTCACCGTTCCGGCCCGGACCGTGAGCGTCCCGTTCCCGAGCGTGGTCATCAGCGGCGCATGGTTGGCCAGAATGCCGATCTTGCCATCGAACGCCGGGGCAATCACCGAGTCAGCCTCGCCATCGAAGACCGCCGACTCCGGCGAGATGACCGTGACGCGCATCATCCCTCGAGCTTCTTGGCGGCCGCGATCACGTCGTCGATGCCGCCCTGCATGTAGAACGCCTGCTCCGGCAGGGTGTCAAATTCACCGGCCAGCACGCGCTCGAACGACTGGATCGAGTCCTCGAGCTTGACGTACTTGCCGGTGATGCCGGTGAACGCCTCGGCGACGTGGAACGGTTGCGACAGGAACTTCTGCAGCCGGCGCGCG
>JANYAG010000287.1 GCA_025361465.1 Gemmatimonadota bacterium | reverse complement strand
CCACCAGCGCGCTCATCGGCGCGATGAACTCCGTGGCGCGGGGGTAGGCATGCGCGGGAAGTATCCGGAGGTAGCCGCAATCCTCGAAGAACGCCGCGATGAACGGCACCACGTGCTCGGCCAGTGACTTGCCTGATGCCATCGACCCCTTGATGGTCTTGTCGTCGACGTCGGTGAGATTCATGACGTGAAAGACCTCAAGGCCGCTGGCCTCCAGCCAGCGACGCAACACGTCCTCGAAGAGGAAGGTCCGGAAGTTGCCGATGTGGGCGTAATTGTAGACCGTCGGGCCGCAGGTGTAGAGGGACGCTTGACCGGCGTCGAGCGGCGTGAACGGATCAACGTGCCGCGTCATCGTGTTGTAGAGCCGGAGGGTCATGCGCCCCCCGCAGCAGCGGCGTTGTCGCTGTCCTGATCCGGTGCGGTGGCGCCATGATGCCGGACGTGCACGGTCCGCTGCGGAATCGGGATCTCAATGCCTTCGCGGTCGAGGCGCACCTTGGCGCGCCGCCGGAATTCGCGGGCCACGTCCCACTGCTTGCCCGGCTGGGTGCGCAGGAGAACCCGGATGGTCACGGCGTTCTCGCCAAGTTTCTCGACCCCAAGCACCTCCGGTGCCCCGTCGAGCCGTGGCGCCCAGGGTTTCTCTGCGGCGAAGTTCTGCGCCTCGTTGCGCAGGATCGCGAGCGCCTCGTCAACATCGCTGTCGTAGCCAATGCCAATATCCAGCACCGCGCGGGCCCAGCCGCGGGTCTTGTTGGTGACGGTGACGATCTGGCCGTTGGGAACGATGTGGACCGCGCCTTCAAGATCGCGCAGCATCACCATGCGCAAGGTCATCCGTTCCACCGTGCCCGACTTCCCCGCCACCTCGATCACGTCGCCCACGGTGAACTGGTTTTCCATCAGGATGAAGAAGCCGGCAATGACGTCCTTGACCAGACTCTGTGCGCCGAACGAGATGGCGAGGCCGAGCACGCCCGCGCCCGCCAGCAAGGCCGTGATGTTGATGAACTGGTTGAGGGTGAGCAGCACCGCCATCACCAGCACCACGACGCGCCCCACGCTGCGGAGCAATTGTGCGACGGTGGCCGCGCGCTTTTCCTGCACCGTGAACGTGGTGTCGTCGCCGTCGCTGGCGGAGGCTACGATCCGGCGCGCCACCAGCCGCACCAGCTGCCACACCAGCCAGGCCAGCAGCCAGATCAGGGCGACCTGAACGACCGCCTTGCGCAGTTGGGCGAGTTCGATGCCGAAGTTGAGGAAGAACTGCTTCATGGGCGCAACTTGTCCGCGCGGAGCGGACGGGTCAACGGGGCCGGACGCCCGCTCACCGGCGGACCACCTCAAGCACCTTGCCGCGGCTCTCCGCCCGGCCCGCCACGGCATGGCGCGGCCCCATGAACTGCCCGCCCAGACTGGTCCGGGCGGTCACCTCCCGCTCGATCGGTCCCCAGAGGGCCCAGCCGGTGGGCAGCCAGAGTCCCGACGGCCAGCGATCAAACTCGACCAGGCCACCGGCGGTGCCAGCAGGAAATCCCCGCGGCAGATTGACGTGGGAGAACTCCAGCCGACGCAACGACATCGTGGCACGGTCGAACACGAGGTCGCCCTTGATGTCGACCAGCTTCGGGGCATGCCACGGCTCGAAGTGCATCCGGACCGAGTCGCCCGCCGCCGCGCTGCGATCGATGACCAGCGAGAAGCAATGCGCGTCGAGGAACCAGTCGGAGAAGAGCACCCGGGCATCGGGGCCGTAGTAGATCAGCCCCCTGGGCTCGTCCTCCGTCGGCTCGCGGGCGAATCCGACGGCGCGGAGGGAATCGAGGTCGGTGCTCTGGATCGGCCACGAGGCCATCGAGGTACTGGAGGTGTCCGCGGTGCTGCCTCCCTCCGGCCCGAACAGGGTGGTGGTCCGGATGAGCTGCACGGCGAAACGCAGGGTGCGCGCATCAAAGGCGGCGTCGACAATGTTCAGTGCATTGTGCGCGCTCTCGAGGACATCGCCAAACGTGCCGTTTCGCAGTTCCTGCAATCCGCAGGCGCGGCTCTTGGCGGCGGCAACCAGATCGGGAAGAGTGAACACGGCCCGAGCAAGGGCGATGTCGGGAACGATGACCCCGGCGCCCGAGACATCGATGGGCATGGCCGTCGAGGGGAGATAGCCGATCGCGGCGACCCGCATGGCGAACCGACCGCTGCGACCGAGCACGAAGCGATAGGCGCCGGTCGGGGAAGTGAGCATCCGCTGCACGGTCCGGCCGGCTGAGTCGCGCAGTTCAATCAGGGCGCCAGGGATCACGGCGCGAGACTCCTGGTCGATCGCCCGGCCGCGGACCGATTGTGCCGCCAGGGGCGAGGCCATGAGCACAAGTGCGCCGGCGAGCCAGCCCCTCATTGGCCGGCGACCAGCAGCTGCTGTTTGCGGGTGACCTGGCGACCGTTGGCCGAGACAGTGACGATCAGCTGGTACGATCCCGGCTTGAGTTGCTGCAGTCCAAGTGACTTCCTCACATACGTGATGGGTCCCGTGGCGTGATCGGCGCTCAGGATCCGGATGCCGTCCTTTGGCCGCGCCGTCGGTGAGCGAACCTCGATCGAAGTCTGATACTCGTTGCCAACCTCGAGGCCATGCACCTCATAGTACAGCTCGGCGGAGCCGCGCGCTGGGTAGGCGCCCAGCGCGTTCAGCGGAAACGGCGACCCATCCGTGGCTTGCCATGGCGGCGCGCCGGCGCGCCCGATGACGATATCGCTGAGCGAGAATTCCTCGCCGCCATCGACGCGCAGGTCCCGCATCATGGCGTAGACGCCGCTCGAATCATCACCCTGGTTGGCGCGGACCGCGACTTGCCAGGTGCCAGCACTGAGCGGGAGCTCGACAAACGCCACGATCGACTGACCTGGGGACAGCACCTGCTCCATGGTGAATCGGCGGACGGTATCCGTGGCGATTGTCTGCCCCGAGAGCCGATTGTAGGCCACGATGCGGAAGGACACCGGATAGTTAACCCGTCCGTCGCCGGTCGAGTCCGCCCGCAGCCGCGGCCCCGAGAGCGCGAAGGAGAGGAGCGCCATGCCGGTCCCCTCCCTGGCGTGTCCAAGGGCAAACATCTGTACGACCGAGGTCCAGGGACGAATGATCGGCGGAGTATCAGTGTCGGTGCGGGTCGCCACGTGCGCATCGTCCCGGCTCTCGGCGATCACGGCGCGGACCGGCGTTCGGCACGGGCCAGGACTTGCATGCCGAAGCAGGAGCGCCTGGGCTGCTGCCCAGTACTCGGGGAGGATCGACGCCCGGGCCAGATAGAGTGGAAACGATACCGGGAGATACCCGGACAGCGTCGTGGGTGAGTGGAGACCCAAGGCGCAGCTCGCCCTGAAGTGCAGCAACCGCGGCTTGCCCTCGAACCAGTAGAGCCAGGAGTCGTTCGGACCGATCACCCAGACCCGGCCGCCCTTTTTCGGATTGACGATGCACTCCTTGTCGAAGAGCTCGTCGGGGAGGGAATCCGGGATCTCTCCTCCGACGCCACTGGCCTCGGGCAGGATCGCGCGCTCGTAGTCCACTTCCAGCGCATGCGTGGGTCCGGCGACGGTCCGGAACGGCGTGCCATGCCGCAGGTAGATGAGACCGCGATGGTCGATCAGTGGTTCCCGGACGCGGAGATCGGTGGGATACGACGGCTGCTCTCGTGCCAGTAATCGATAGAGGGAGCTGTCGTTCTGGACGCAGGGATCGAGCCCTTCAAAGGTGTACTCCACCCGCGAGTACATCGTGAGCCGCCAGGGGTTGAACACCCGGAAGTTGGCGAAGGCGTACACCCATCGCCGCAGATGCTCCTCGAGGCGCTCCCCGGGGTGG
>JANYAG010000021.1 GCA_025361465.1 Gemmatimonadota bacterium | reverse complement strand
CACGCTCAGCTTCATCAAGGCGTTGCGGCACGTGTTGCGGCAGGATCCCGATGTCATCCTCATCGGCGAAATTCGCGACATGGAGACGATGGACACCGCGCTGAAGGCGGCGGACACCGGACACCTGGTGCTCACCACGATCCACACCACTGATGCCACCCAGACGATCTCGCGCGTCCTCTCCTTCTACCCGCCACACCAGCACGCCGAAATCCGCATGCTGCTGTCCACCGCGCTCGCCGCGGTGGTCTCGTTGCGCCTGGTGCCGCGGGCCGATGGGACCGGACGCGTGCCGGCCGTCGAGGTGCTGATCAACTCGGCCGCGGTCGCGGACAGTGTCCGCGACATCCAGAAGGCCCTCGACATCCCGGGGCTGATTGCCCAGGGTGGCGTGACCTATGGCATGCAGTCGTTTGACCAGTCGCTCATGCGTTGGTACCAGGACGGCGTCATCACCTACGAAGAAGCGGTCTTCCATGCGACCCACCCGAGCGAATTCGCCCTGCGCGTTTCCGGGGTGAGCGCAGCCTCCGACCGCACCTTCACGGACATGCCGGGCGGAGATTCGCGCTGATGTTCCGCAAGGTCCTGATTGCCAACCGCGGCGAGATTGCGCTGCGGGTCATTCGCGCGTGCCACGAACTGGGCATTCGGACCGTCGCGGTGTACAGCGAGGCCGACCGCGAGTCGCTGCACGTGCGCTTCGCCGATGATGACCTCTGCATCGGTCCGCCGCAAGGCCGGCTCTCCTACCTCAAGATCCCGAACCTGATTGCCGCGGCTGAACTCACGGGCGCCGATGCCATTCACCCTGGGTATGGCTTCCTGGCCGAGAACGCCGAATTCGCCGATACCTGCCGCGCGTCCAACATCGCGTTCATCGGCCCAACGGGCGACCAGATCCGGGCCATGGGCGACAAGGCCTCGGCCCGGCGCCTCGCGGCCGAAGCCAACGTGCCGACCGTGCCTGGCTCGCCCGGCATCATGCGCGATGTGGATGAGGCGTTGACCGTCGCCCAAGGGATCGGCTTCCCGGTCATCATCAAGGCGACCGCGGGGGGCGGCGGCAAGGGGATGCGCATCGCCAGCGATGTCGAGAACTTCAGCCAGCTCTTTTCCTTGGCACAGAACGAGGCGCTCTCGGCCTTCGGCAATGGCGATGTGTACGTCGAGAAGTACCTCAGTCGCCCACGGCACGTGGAAATCCAGATCCTGGGGGATCAACACGGCCGCGTTGTGCACCTCGGCGAGCGCGACTGTTCGGTCCAGCGGCGTCACCAGAAGCTGATCGAGGAGTCGCCCTCTCCGGCGCTCACAGCGGACCTGCGTGAGCAGATGGGGGAGGCGGCGGTCCGGCTCGCGTCGGCGATCGGGTATACTGGCGCGGGCACCATCGAATTCCTCCTCGATGAGGACGGCTCGTTCTACTTCATGGAGATGAACACCCGGATTCAGGTCGAACACCCGGTCACCGAGATGGTGACCGGCCAGGACCTGGTGAAGGAACAGGTGCGCGCCGCGGCGGGTGAGCCGCTCTCCTTCGATGCGGTGCGGTTTTCGGGGCACGCCATCGAGGTGCGCATCAACGCTGAAGATCCCTTCCGGAACTTCCAGCCATGTCCCGGTCTCATCACCGCGTATCATCCGCCGGGCGGCCCCGGCATCCGGGTCGATACGCATGTGTACGCCGGCTACACCGTGCCGCCGTACTACGACTCGCTGCTGGCGAAGCTCATTGCCTTTGGCCGTGATCGTGAGGAAGCCTTGGCGCGACTCCGCCAAGCCCTCGATACGTTCATTCTCGAGGGCGTGACCACCACCATCCCGTTCCTGTCCCGTGTGATCCGGCACCCGGACTTCGTCTCGGGGAAGATCGACACCAAGTTCCTCGAGCGCGAATCGCACCTGCTGCGGCCTGAACACGTCGAGGGATGACGCTCGACGTCGCCTTCTCCCCGCTTGGCCTCGTGCCGGGAGACTTCGCCGGGCGCACCGTCTTCGTCATCGACGTGCTCCGCGCCACCTCGACCATGTGCGCCGCCCTTCATCATGGCGCTCGCGCCGTGATCGTCGCTGATGACGCAAGCGATGCGACCCGGATCGCCCAGCGGCTGGATACCAGCGATGTGCTGCTCGCGGGCGAACGTCAGGGCGAGCGGATTCCCGGGTTCGATCTGGGCAACTCTCCCGCGGAGATGGACGAAGTCGCGGTGAAGGGGAAGACCCTGGTCATGGCCACGACCAATGGCACCGCGGCGCTGCTGGCGACGACCGGGGCCCGGGAAGTGGTGGTCGCCGCCGGCGTCAACCTCAGCCTGGCCGGCGCGCGCGCGCGCGCCGCGCTCGAGGAGGGGAAGGAGGTCCTCGTGCTTTGCGCGGGGCGGAATCACGGCTTCGGTCTGGATGACGCGTACCTTGCCGGCCGCCTTGTCGTCGAGGCGCTCGGAGGAAGCCGGCGCCGGCGCGGGCTCAATGATGCAGCCCTGGTTGCGGTCGACCTGGTTCGCCGGTACGGTGACCGGCTGGAGCGCGTGCTGGCGCTGTCCGCCGCCGGGCGTGCCTTGACTGCCATCGGCAATCGCGAGGACCTGCGGGTCGCCGCCATGGTCGATCGCCACCCGGTTATTCCACTGTATCACGACCAGCGCGTCACGCTGGCCGATGTGGAAGGGCGCCGCTGATGGACCAGCGCTTCCGTCGGCGGTTCGGCGCGGTGGCCGCGCTCGTACTGGGGGCGTTCCTCGCACTCGCCCTGCTGCCCCTCGACATCACTGGCCCGCTCGGCAGCGTCATCGGCCCGGCGTTATGGCGTGCCCTTGGCCTCGGCGCCGTCGGCGCCCCGTTGCTTGGCGCGATGATCGGTCTGGCGGGGTTCGATCGCCTGCCGCGGCTCGACATGAAGCGCGCCGCCGTCCTGGCCCTCGGGGCCATGGTGCTGATCCCCTACGGGATTGGCGTCCTCACCCGGGTGGATCAGGGGGTGTTTCTCCCGGAGATGTCGGCGTGGGGGTGGCCGGCGCGGCTCACCGGCTGGCTGCCGGGACTGCTGGCGAGCACGGCCCTCGACTCCATCGGCGTCGCCGGGGCGCTGCTTGCCGGGTTCGTCGCGCTCACCGCCGTGACGCTTGGCACCTTGGCGTGGCATCCGTTGCAGCGTCTCGAGCGTGTCCAGAGCACCGACGGGTCCAGCGTCATGCCAGTCCGCCAGCCCACCCTGCCGGAGTCGTCGGACGATGCGACCGGGGTTGGGCTCGAGGAGGAAGGCGACGATGAGGAGGAGGTCGCCGTGCCGCGGCGACCGAAGGCCGCGCGGAAGTCGACCAAGCCCGTCAGCACTCGTTCCGTGGACGATGCCTTGCCGCCGCTCGACCTGCTCGACCCGCCGCGTGCCGGAAACGTCGAGGCCGATCAGGCCGAACTGCAGCGCCTCGGTCAATTGCTGCTCGACACGCTCCGGACGTTCAAGGTCGAATGCACCCTGGCCGGCATCACCTCCGGGCCCACGGTATCGCAGTTTGAGGTGGTTCCCGCTGCCGGGGTGAAGGCCGGGCGGATCATCGCGCTCGCCGACGATCTGGCGATCACCATGCGCGCGGCGTCGCTCCGTGTCGCGCCGATTCCGGGCCGGGGCGCCGTCGGAGTGGAAATCGCCAATCCGTCCCCGCGCATGGTCACGCTCCGTGAACTGCTGGCGAGTGCCGAGTTCCAGGAGTCCACGGCGGTGATTCCGATCGCCATGGGCCGCAATCTCGAGGGTCGTCCCGTCATTGCCGACCTGACCCGGATGCCTCACCTCCTGGTGGCCGGAGCCACGGGCTCGGGCAAGTCGATCGCGATCAACACCATCATCACGGCCCTGGTCTACAAGTTCACCGCAAGCGAACTGCGCCTGCTGATGATCGATCCGAAGATGGTCGAGTTGTCGGTGTACAATGACCTGCCGCACCTGCGACTCAAGGTGGTCACTGACAACAACGATGCGGCCAAGGTGCTCAAGTGGGCGGTGTACGAGATGAACCGCCGCTACGCGCTGCTCAACGCCAACAGTGTCCGCAACCTCGCCGAATTCAATCTGAAGGTCCGCGAGGGGAAGCCGCTCAGGAATCCGCCCGGGGCCCGGCCGACGCTCACGACCGTCGCCCGCGAGGCGCCCGACACGCCGCCCGAAGAAGCGCGCCAGGAAGTGTACGGCGAAGGGCAGTTGCCGCTGATCGTGCTGTTCGTCGACGAACTGGCCGACCTGATGATGACGGTGCAGGCGGAAATCGAGACCCCACTGGCGATGCTGGCGCAGAAGGCCCGGGCCATCGGTATCCACCTGATCCTTTCCACCCAGCGGCCCAGCGTGAACGTCCTGACCGGGCTGATCAAGGCCAATTTTCCCAGCCGGATCGCCTTCCGGGTGGCGAGCAAGGTCGATTCACGCACCATCATCGACCAGAACGGCGCCGAAGCCCTGCTCGGCAACGGCGACATGCTCTTCCTTCCGCCCGGACGCAACGAGCC
Organism: Gemmatimonadota bacterium; assembly: GCA_025361465.1. Lineage (GTDB taxonomy): Bacteria > Gemmatimonadota > Gemmatimonadetes > Gemmatimonadales > GWC2-71-9 > Palsa-1233. The sequence continues at coordinate 982 of JANYAG010000021.1, read as the reverse complement.
GATCCGCGTGCAGGGCGCCTTCATCTCGACCGACGAGACCGAGCGGTTGATGCAGTGGTATGCCGAGCGGCGCGATGCCCCGGCCCACGTGGTCGCGAACGAAGCCGATATCCTCGAAATCATGCGAGCCCAGGAAGAAGCGGAAGAAGGTGGCGGCGCTGGCGGCGGTGCCGGGGAGCGTGACGCACTGTTCCGGCAGGCGGCCGAAACCTGCATTCAGCATCAGGGCGGCTCGACGTCGCTCCTGCAGCGGCGGCTCGGCATCGGCTACGGCCGGGCCGCCCGGATCATCGACCAGCTGCATGACGCCGGCATCCTCGGCCCGCCCAACGGCTCCAAGCCCCGGGACGTGCTGATCGGCCTCTACCAGCTCGACGAGTACACCGCATGACCGAACCGGCGCCGGCCCCACCCGTGCCGCGCGTGGAGCGCGGACTGCCGCAGCTGCTCCGCCTGCTGATCGCCGGCGCCTGCCTGGTGGTAATCGTCGCCGGTATCAAGGCGGTGGCGCCGATCCTGACCACCTTTCTCCTGGCGCTGTTCCTGGCGCTGATCCTCAGCCCGCTGATGCTGTTCCTGGTCCGCCGAGGTGTGCCGGCCGGCTTCGCCGTAGCGCTGACGCTGCTGATTGTCCTGGTCGGCGGTGCGGCCGTCACCACCCTGGTCGGCGTTTCAGTCACCCAGCTGTCGCATCGCCTCCCAGCCTACGGGCAGCAACTCGCGGTCCTGCGCGACCAGCTCTTCGGCCTGCTCCAGCGGGTCGGCGTCGACACCTCCACCCTCACCTCCCTCGACCTTCTCGATCCCGGCGTCCTGATCGGCCCCGTCGCCTCCTTGGTCGGAACCCTGGTCGCCGATCTTGGTCATAGCTTCTTCGTCCTGCTCATCACCGCGCTGCTGCTGATCGAGGTTGGCGTGCTGTTCCGCGAGCTGGAGCGCGCGGATCACACGCAACGGACCTTGCTGGTGCGCTTCGGCGAGA
>JANYAG010000262.1 GCA_025361465.1 Gemmatimonadota bacterium | reverse complement strand
CAGGGCGATCAGGCCAACAGCGATGAGTACCCAGGCTGGGACACTCACACCAGTTACCAGCAGGGCCTCGATCCATGTCCAAGCTGCCTTTAGGGGCAATCCACTGAGAAGGGTCCGGATCAGTCCAATCGCTGCAAGAATCGCGGCCAACGCGAGACCGATGATGATTCCCTCTCGAATCTCCCGCGATCGAACCATCATCCTGGCTCCGTGGGGAATGTCACCGTCACCCATTGATTGCTGCCAGCGACAATCATACTGCGTCAGTCGGGAGTTGGTGGAAAAGCGCCGAAAATCTTCTCAGGCGCAATCGCTATGCTGCGAAAGTGCATTTTCCCCCCGCTGGAGTGGGGGTAGGCCAGTACACGTTCGAGACCCCCTCCCCCTAGCTAAGCCCTTTGTCCTTAACATCAGGACGTTGTGCGCCCCCGCTGCCGCCACTTCGAGCGCGCGCTTGGCCGCCGCCTGGGCCTTGACGTCGGCACAGTCGACGTCGACGGCCGGTGGCTCGCCCATCAGTGTGCGTGGGTCGGTGTGCACCGCGGGCAGCACGTCCCGTCCGCTCAGATGTGCGCAGACCGCCGCAAGCGATGTCGCCCCGCGTACCGTGATGCCGGACACCACCGCCGCCTCGGCGACATTCGCCTCGGGCAGGATCAGCTCGTCGCAGCCAATCGCCCTGGCCGCCAACGCGATCGGAAGCGCTCCGCGGATCGGACGGAGATCGCCTTCGAGGCCAAGCTCACCCAGAAATAGCACCCGATCGAAGCCTTCACTGCCGATCTGGCCGCTGGCGGCCAGAATGCCGACGGCGATCGCAAGATCGAACGCCGCACCACGCTTGGGGATGTCCGCCGGCGCGAGATTCACCGTGATCCGTCGCAGCGGCACCACGAATTCGGCGTTGCCAAGTGCGGCAGCCACGCGTTCGCGCCCTTCCTTCACCGCGCCGAGCGGCAGCCCCACGGTGGTGAACGATGGCAGACCGTTGGTGATGTCCACTTCGACATCAACGGCGAACGCCTCGACGCCGAGCACGGCGGCAGATCGGATACGCGCAAGCAGGGGGACCTCGGGAAATAATTTCTCCCGAGGTTAGTGAGATCGCTGGGTTTCAGGGCTTGCTACTCACGCAAGGTGGGGTAGTTCTGATGCACCAATCACCAATCACCAATCACCAATCACCAATCACCCTCCTCCTAGGGCAGCACCATCCCAAACGCCGCGAGGTACTTTCGCGCCTGTTCAACGAGCAGGATCTCCCGCGCCATTCGCTGATCTGCCGTGAAGCCAGTCACGGGCACCAGCATCTGATCGGTCCACAGGACGATCCGATTGGCATCGAGTGCGTAGGCGTCGGTCATGCTCTGCACGACGGTCAGCTCGTTATTGGTGAGCCAGTAGTCCGACTCTCCGGCGAGGGAGTGCCCAGGCTCCCTGGGCTCCGACACGGTCAGCTTACGCGGCAATCCACGCTCCAGCCAGACGGTCAGTTGGCGGGGCTCGGAATCCGGAGTGGTGGCGAGAACGGTGTCACGCCGCTCGAATCCGTCGAGGGCGCCGTCGATATCGCTCATCACCGAGCGCATCAGCGCAATGACCGCGGCAGTGTCACCCGGTGTCACTTGGGAGAAGGAGGTGGGCCCCGCCTCGGCCGTGCTGCCGGAGAGGGGGGAATCACTTGCGGCCGGGGCCGGAGCCTTGACGCTCCGACACCCGGCCGACAAGAGCACTGCGACAACGATGAAACGATGACTCAGATGCCGCCACCACGCGGGGCCCGCGGCGGATTCGCGGCCACCACCGAGTCGAACTTGGTCACCTGGGCAGGCGTCAAGAGGGCCTTGAGGTCCGCGGTCAGCTTGGCGCGCATGGCCACCTGCTTCGCGGTCGAATCGGCCGAGACCTCGGCCTGCGCGGTCCGCTGTGCCCGCATGTAGGTCATCAGGCTCATGTTCGCCGTGTTGAAGGCGTCGAGGGTGGCCTTGTACTTGGTGTGCTGATCAGCCGACAGGCCCAGGACCTCCGTCATGGTCGAGTCATTGTTGACTCCGCGAGCGCCACGGCCACCGCCCATGCCACCCATGCCACCCATCCCGCCGCCACCACCACCGCCCTGCGCAGCAAGAGGGGCCGCAGCCATGACCATCATCGCCAGCAGTGCAAAACGTGACTTCATAGCGGGAACTCCCAGTATTCAGGTTGACCCTGCGGAGGGCACCGGGGATCGGCGGCCCGGGAGGGCTCAGTTGAATGATACGCCGTACGCCCTCGCCTGGTTGAAGGACGGCAGGCCGAGGGCCGGGAAGCTATCCCCCGACGGGAAACCGGATCGAAAAAGTCGCACCTTTAGACGGGGTGCTGGCCACCTCGATGCTCCCCCCCCATCCCTCCACCAGCCGCCGGACGATCGCCAGACCCAACCCCGTCCCGCTCGTATTAGTAGAGAAGCTCGGCTCAAAGATCCGGCCCAGCTGGTCGGCCGGGACCCCTTCGCCGTCGTCTTCCACTCGCAGGAGAGAATCACCGATCAACAGCCGGACCTTCGACGCCCCGGCTTGGCGGGCATTGTCCAGCAGATTGAGCAGGACCTGGACGAGCTCCTCCTTCCGGGCCGATACCATGCGCGGCCCCTCCCCGACCACCTCGATCATTGGGCGCTCGGCCGAAAGCTGGTAGAGTCCGGCGATTTCATCTCCCACCGCATGGAGGTCAATCGATTCGAGGGGAGCCGTCTCACCCAGAGGAGGGGTGCCATACCTGGCGAACGACCGCGCGATCCGGTCGAGCCGATCGATCTCATTGAGCAGCCGCTGGGTGGTCTCCTCCACGAGGGCCGGGAAGTTGGGGTTGTTGTCGGCACGCACGCGTCGGAGGTGCTGCAATCCCAGTCGCATTGGCGTAAGGGGATTCTTGATTTCGTGGGCAACCTGCCGCGCCATCTCCCCCCACGCCAGCACGCGCGCGGCGCGCGATGCTTCGGTGATATCGGTGATCGCAAGGACCAGACCGCCATCCCCAAGCGGTGCCAGTGTCACGTCAAATCGCCGATCGCCGACCTCCACTTCGCGACTTTCGGGCGTGCGCGTGGTCGACCCAAGCAGCCGGACGATCCCTCCACCGATTGTCTCCCACGCGCGCGGTAGCTGGCCTGTGGCCGGCTGCCCCACCGTAATTGCCCGGCCGAGAATCTCCCGGGCGCGCGGATTGGCGTGCATCACGGCACCGGAGGCATCAACACCGATCACCCCCGTTGCCACGGTTGAGAGAATGGCCGCGGTGCGCAAGCGACCCGCTTCGAGTTCAGCGGTGCTCTCGCGAAGATCGTGCTCCATCTGCCGGATGGCGTTGAAGACCGGCTCGAACTCGGCCGGAACATCTGCCACCTCCGGCACCGCTTCGCGTCGACCAATCGCGAGGGCCGTGCGCCGCAAGGTGTCGATCGGGTTTCCGAGCGCACGCGCCACCGCGTCTGCCACCACCACGGCCGCCGCCGTGCCACCGAGCACGGCGAGCAGGAGCAGCAGCGCGAGTTCGATCTGCTCGAGCGCCAGCGCGGTATCGCTACCCGGCAGCGCCGCCACGACTACGGTGCCGTTTGGAGCGGTGGCTTCGATGCCGAGACGCACGCCGATGCCCGGGAAGCTGCCAGGAAGCGAGGAAGCGGCCGCGCCGACTACCGGCCGCACGGCAGGGTCCAGCGCTGGCGGGAGAATGCCCAATTCCGCCAGCAGGCCGGTACTCGCTCCCAGCAAGCGGCCACGACGGTAGATCGCCACTTCAGCATCGACGCTGTCGGCGGTGATGGCGAGGGTGTCGCGACTCGGACGTCCTTCACCAACAATCCCGAAGCCATTGCCGACGTCGGCCACTTCGGCCAAGGTACGGCGTACCTCGCCGAGGCGTTCCTGGGCCGCGTCCTGTCGCACCCAGACCACCGACCAGAGGGTGAAGAGCAGCGCCGGGACGATGAAGAACGCTGCGAGCGTGGTCGCGAGCGAACGTCGGTACGACCGGCGCAGCACCTTTGGCGAGAGTCGCCGTGAGTCTCCGAGCCAATACAGGATCGCCAGCCAGAGTGCAAGGATCGCCGCGACGTCGAGCAACACGACGAGTGCGGCCCGAACCGCATAGGGCTCCGGCTTCGACATCGCGATCTCGGCACGTACCACGCGCGGCACGTTGCCGGCACTGACCAAGCGCTGCAGGCGCACGAAGCGATTGCCGCGCCGAACGGTGGTATCAACGTGGCCTGGGTCGTCGCTGACCACCGATTCGCTGTACAGCGGTTGCGCCGGACTGCGCCAGCCCACCAGGCGACCGAATCGGCTCGGGGCGATCAACCGTGAACGGGGACCGATCGCCACCGTGAGGATCGTATCCCGTGCCACGGGGACAATCAGCACCTCGTGGTGACCATACCCGCGCGGCAGCCCGACCCTGCGAGCCTTGTCGCCGCCAGCCTTCACCATTGGGATGAGGTCCTGCTCCCAGGTGACACTCAATTCATCGAGGGCGATGTTCTCGCGCGCTTGTCCATTGGCACCGAAGACGGCAAGGTGCGTGGGGACCCCCTGCCGTTCCAGCGCCGAGGCGCGCCATGCGGCATAGAGGTCATCCAGGCGGGTCACGTGCGCGCGCTTCAACTCGACGGCGAACGAGTCAAGCGCGCTCGCCGCTGCCGTATCAGTTGTCGCCGCGAGGCGATCGAGGTCGGCGCGCGCCAGCCCGATCTGGCTCTCGAGCGACGCACCCCAAGTCGCCAGCGCGGCCAGGACGGCGGCCGTCGTCGCGACGGCAAGCCGGCGCGTGCGCCGGGAAGTGGTGGGCAGCATCAACAGCAGCGGAATCGCCCAGAGCGGGATGTACCAGAGGGGCCATCCCCCGACACCCTGCGGGCTCCACGCCACAACGCCGATCACTCCGACCAAGGCTGAGGCGATCGCTGTCGCCGCACCCCAGCTGCGGCTGGCCTCGTCATCCCCGGGAGTGCGGAGCGGCGCGGTCGCGACGGCGAGAAGACCGGCCGCCACCAGCGCCACCGCGACTTCCCAGCCCAGCATCGTGGTCAGCGAACCGGACTCCGACTTCGGCACCACGAAGCGCGCCACCATCACGATCAACGGCGGCGCGGTCCCAAGCAGCAGGAGCGATGCCGCGAGTCCCATGGCACTCCGCCGCATCGGCCTTCGCCACAGCACGACGGCAGCGATCAACAGGGCCATCGCCGCCAGCAGCGCCTTGATGGCCGGCAGTCCAAGGGCGCCGGTATCGACGTCGGAGCGAATCAAGGCCCAGAGCGGCAGCAGCAGTGCCCCGGCACGGGCAGCAGGATGTGATGCGGTCAGGAGAATGACGAGGGCGAGGATCACCAATCCGGCCCCGGTGAGCCAACGTGCCAGCCGTGCTTCACGTACCACAAGACTGGATGCGGAGGGGGGAACGGGCTGCATTGCTGAGCGGATCATGGCGACCGCGGCATCGCTGTTCTGGAACTGTTGCTCGCCGCGTGGAACCGTCCACGTCCACGCGAGATCGTTCCAGCCACCGGCGAGGTCGGCCAGCGAACTGCTCGCGACGGGAACCCCCGGCGCAGCATCTACGAGGAGTGTCACCTGAGCTTCGCGATTGCCTTGCACCGTCCGGACCACCAGCACGCGGACAAACGGTGTCGAGACCAGCTGGATTGGGGCGCTGCCGACCACCGGGGGCACCCGATGCGGTCCGGTGATCGCGAGAATGGTGTCACCCCCGAGCACCGCGATGGCCCGTTCGATCTCACTGCCGCTCAGCAGGTCGTCGAGCCCATGCGGGGTGCCGAGCGAGGAGGTGTCCACGCGGGAGAGCGCCAACCGGGCAATCCGGCCGGCCCCCGCCATCCCGGCCCGGAGTTCCCGATCGCGGGTCGCGATGGCTTTCTGAACTGCATCGGCGGCCACCACTGCCGGCTGGAGCGCCACCCGCCCGGTCCGCCAGGTGGCGACCCCGAGCAGACCTGTCATCGCCACGAGGCCGAGCACGAGCCCCTTCCCTTCGGCCCGCCGACCACCCACAAAGGCCACCACCGTCACAACCCCGGCCACGAGGGCGGCCACGGCAAGCCAACCCCAGGTGGCCTGGAGGGCGGCCTCGCCAGCGAGGAGCACCACGGCCCCCACTCCGATCCAGAGCGGGATCCGGGGAATCACCGTAACAGGCTGAAACTTCATTGGCTGGTCATCGTAAGTCCCCACGACCTAATCTCACCCCACCCTGAAGGATGGCACATGCGGCGTCGGATCGGATTGTCCCTCAGTCTGCTGCTCTGCCTTGGAGCCGGAGCGCTCGGTGCCCAGGCGGCGGTACAGGCCCCGCGGCAGTTGTCACTTAAACAGGCCCTCGACCTGGCCCGCCAGAACAGTCCCAGTTACCGCCAGACCCTGAATGATGCCGGGCCGGCCGGGATGGTCGTCAAGGCGGCTCAAGCAGCCCTCTTCCCGACCCTCGGGGTGGGTGGCGGCGTCGGCTACAGTGGCGCGGGCCGGTCGACCTTCGGCGGCACCACGTTCAACCAGAGCTCGCCCACCATCTCCTCCAGCTACTCCTTCTCGGCCAGCTGGGGACTCAGTTTGCGCACCTTCCTGACGCCCTCGATCGACAAGGCCCAGGAGCGAGCGACCCAGGAGAACATCGCCTCCGCCGGTGTAAATCTCATCTCGGACGTGACTGGACAATACCTCGCCGTGATGCGCGCCACCGCGACCCTCGAGGTGGCCCGGCAGCAGGTCGCCCGGAACTCGGACTTCGTCTCCCTGGCCAGGGCCCGCCAGCAGGTCGGCCAGGCCAACATGCTCGACGTCCGCCAGGCCGACGTGACGAAGGCCAACGCCGACGTCCAACTGTTGCAGGCGCAGCAGGCCGAAACCGAGGCCAAGATCGAGCTGCTCCGCCGGATGGGCCTCCCGTCGGGCGCCGATGTCGACGCGATGACGCTGACGGAGTCCTTTCCGCTGACTGAACCGACATTTGATCTTGCGCAACTCAAGTCGATGGCGCATTCGTCGAACCCGGCCCTGAAGGCCGTGGAGGCACAACATGACGCGGCTTCCATCAGCGTACGGGCCGCCAAGGGCGATCGGCTGCCTTCGTTGTCGGTCAGTACGGGGTTGAGCGGCTATACCCAGCAGTTCACCAACGAGAGCATTCTCCTCAGCAACGCGTTGCGGAGCGCCCAGGGCACGGAGGCGAACTGTGTCTTCCAGAACGGGATCCTCTCGCGACTGACCTCGCCGCACCCGTCCCCCAACGGCGGCATCATCGCGGACTGCAACAGCTACGCCGGGCTCGACGCCAGCGGGGCCGCGCTGCAACCGTCGATCGCCGACGCCATCCGGAC
>JANYAG010000236.1 GCA_025361465.1 Gemmatimonadota bacterium | reverse complement strand
GGGGGTGTGACCGATGATGCCGTAGTTGGCCTCGATGCCGCCGCTGGTCCACGGACCCCGCATGGCGATGTCGCGGAACTTGACCACGCGATTGTCGTAGATGAACGACTTCCCCGTCGCCTTATCGACGGCGCGCCAGATCTTGCCACCGATCTCGGGCAGGATCGACACCCGGAGCCACTGGTTCTCGAGATCGATCACCTTCCAGGTCCGCTGCACCGGCACGTCGCTGAAGCCGTCAAAGCGGAAGTAGGGATAGATCTTCCCCATCACCGGGATCGGGTTGGGGTCGGAGAAGGGATAGGTGGTGAACTCGGCCTGGTACTCGCGCACCGTCGCCGCCTGGCCGGCCTGTCCGGTGAGCGGCGAAGCAAGCAGGAGCAGAGGAAGCAGGCAGAGGACGGCAGACCGCAGTGACATCAGGCCGGCTCCGGGGTTGGACCCCTTCGGAGGTGTGTTGGGGTGTGCCTCAATAGTAAAGGCGTACACCACCGCCGACGCGCCATCCCCGGAATGAAAACGGGCCCACAGAAGTGGACCCGTCAAGCTCCCGAGGAGGGACTCGAACCCCCGACCCGCTGATTAACAGTCAGCTGCTCTACCGACTGAGCTACTCGGGAAGATGACGCGCCACATGGTCTCCAGCGCGGCGGCAAAGTACTGCGCCGGAGAGTCCGAAACAAGCATGGAACCGGTGCCGATTCGGAGCCTGCCAGCAGTGGACTCGCTTCGCCGCAACGCCACCACGCGTCCCCTTCGCTTCGCTCAGGGGGACGCAGTGGCGATTCTGACCCCCGCGCTCGTCCCTCCGCGATCCTCTGTTCCTGCCTCCCCGTCATCAATCCTTCGATTTCGGCCCTTCGGGCGCCTTTGGTACCCTGGTCCGGTTATCGGCCACAATTCGACCAGATCTACCTGGAAAGCTCCTCCATCTGTCGAAAGTGAGCGGTTACTCACAACACGTTATCGGGAGCAAGTGCTCACTCTTACACCTGAGCACGCGCTTGCGCCAAGCTGGCTGTTTCACTGCCATTGGAATCACTCTAAGTCGTTGTGGATAACCATTTTAACACATATCTGACGCTTCCATTCTGGTGCCCCGCCGACTATTTTCATGGATGCCACTGGCACCTTTTGCTGGTCATATCGAACTGCGCCGACGCCTCTCCAGGGCGATCACCCACGATCGCCTGCCGCAGGTGCTGCTCGTCACTGGCCCCGCCGGTGCGGGGAAGCAGCGCCTCGGTCTCTGGCTCGCCCAGCGCCTGGTGTGCTCCACTCCGAAGGGCGATGAGCCGTGCGGCACCTGCAGCGCCTGCCTCAAGGTGTTGAACCTGGCTCACCCGGACGTCCACTGGATGATTCCGGTCCCGCGGCCCAAGGCCTCGGAACCCGACAAGCAGGTCGAAGAAGTGGCCGAGGCCCTCGCCACGGCGATGGCCGAGCGCCGTGCCACACCACTCTGGGGCGTCCCCGATGGAATGTCGAGTCATGGCATTGCGTCAGCACGATGGCTCCAGCGTCGGATCACCCTCATGGCCGCCGAGGGTGGCTGGCGAGTTTTCATTGTTGGCAACGCCGAGCGGCTGGTGCCACAGGAGTCGAGCCCCGAGGCGGCGAATGCCCTGCTCAAGCTGCTCGAAGAACCACCGCCGCGTTCCCTCTTCGTGCTGACCACCGCCGAGCCGGGACTGGTATTGCCAACGATTCGCTCGCGCACCGTACCGGTCCGCGTCAGCAAGCTGAGTGACGAAGACGTCAAGGAGTTCCTGATGACCAACGCCCCTGCCCTGGCTACGGACGACGTCGTGAGCGCCGCACGCGGACTCATCGGCACCGCCGTGGGCAGTGGCAAGGACGGGACGGCGGCAAAGGCTCGCCAGAGCGCCAAGGAACTGCTGAGCGCGGTCCGCGATGGCAACCCGGCCATGCTCGCCCGCACCCTCAAGCAAGGGTCCTGGTCAGCCCGAGGTGAGTTCACCGCGATGCTCGACGCCCTCGCCACCATGCTCGCTCGCCAGGCCCGACATGCGGTGACGGAAGGGCGGGAAGCGGTTGGCTTCCTCGACGCGGTGCAGCGGGTCCTGCTGACCCGCGAACGAGCTCAGGGCAACGTCAACCCGCAGCTGCTGCTGGCCGCACTGGTCGACGACCTGGCCGTCCTGGGTGCCGCGTGAGGGCACGCAGCGAACGCCTGACCCACGTCGATGCCGCCGGGCGGGCTCGCATGGTTGATGTCGGCAACAAGCCGGTGACGCACCGGGTCGCGGTGGCCGAGGGTCGCGTGGTGATGTCAGCGGCGGCCTTTGCGGCCGTGCGCGACGCGGCCGTGGAGAAGGGCGACGTGATTGCCGTGGCAGAACTTGCCGGGGTCATGGGGGCCAAGCGGACCAGTGACCTGATCCCGCTCTGTCATCCGCTGGCGATGGATCAGGTCGACGTGGCAGTCGAACTTGCGCCGGAGTGGCCTGGGTTGCGCGTGGTCGCGCGAGCCAGTGCCACCGCCCGCACCGGCGTCGAAATGGAAGCACTCACCGCGGTGAGCGTGGCCTGCCTCACCGTGTACGACATGGTCAAGGCCGTGGACCGGCAGATGCGCATCGAAGGCATCCGGCTGCTCGAGAAATCGGGCGGCAGCAGCGGAGACTGGCGTGCGGCCGATCGACGGAACTCGCACCAGGAGGAATCAGCATGATGAAACGCATCGTGGCGCAGGCCGCCGTGATCATCGTGGGGGCCGCCTCGCTCTTCGGGCTGGGTGGGGTGTCCAACGTGCTGGCCGGACGGGACCTGCTCTCACGTCCCGGGGCGGTCGACACCGTGAGTCAGGTCGACTCGCTGCAGGGCGAATTGAAGGTCACCCGCGCCGAGCTCGAGCGCGCCCACCAGGTATTGGAGTTTTCCGGTCGCTACAGCATCCCGGGCGATCTCTCGGCCCGCATCTATGACAACGCCGTCGCCGAGGGGATTCCACCGGCCATCGGCTTCCAGCTGGTGAATGTCGAGAGCCGCTTTCAGAACGGCGTCCAGAGCGAGGCGTCGGCCATCGGCTTGACCCAGTTGCGGCTGCCCACGGCGCGCTCCTACGATGCCTCGGTCGCCGCGTCCGACCTGATGAACCCCGACGTGAACTTGCGGATCGGCTTCCGCTATCTGAAGGACCTGCTGAAGCGCTTCGACCAGGACGTTGCCCTCGCCCTGGAAGCCTACAACAAGGGCCCGACCTTCGTGACGGCCCAGCAGGACTCCGGCAGCGTGGTGAAGGGGCGCTATTCGCATGCGGTGATGTCCGCCGGACCGCGCCGCAAGGGCTAGATCCCGCGGGCCTTCGTCCTGGATGGAGTCGTCGCGACCCTCCTGACCGCGGCCCTCGACGAGGCGCCGCGAATGGCGAGCCGCTGTCCCACACGAAGAATCGACTTGGTGGTAAGCTTGTTCGCCAGTCGGATCGATGTGATCGAGACCCGATAGCGCTTGGCAATCCCCGAAATCGTCTCACCACTCCGGACCACGTGCACCACCGAGCTGCCTCCGAGCAGCGCCGACGATGGCTCGCGGAGCGCGCTCGCGGGGATGCTGGTGGTCAATGGAATCAGGATCGACCGCCCCGCCGGGAGGCGGCTGCCGCTGACGCTCTTGTTCGCCGCGCGAATCAGGTCGGCCGAAACCGCATAGCGCTTCGCCACGCCGGCAAGCGTCTCACCGGCCTTCACCGTGTGAATGGCAATCGCGCGCCGCGCCGCTGGATCCATCTCGGCATAGCGCTGTGCCACCCGCGCCGCACTGCCGGTGGGCACTCGCACGGGGTAGTCGCGATCCGGCGGCGTCACCGAGCGGAGGAGGTTGGGATTGAGTTCGCGCAGCGCGTCGAGCGTGGTGTCGGCCAGCCGAGCGACCAGGTCAAGCCCGGTGCCGCCGCTGACGATCACCGAATCGAGGGAGAACACCGCCACCGCGTCGATCGCGGCAAAGCCATACTTCGCCGGCTCCTTGGCGATCAGGGCTGCGGCAATCAGCTTGGGGACGTAGTCCTTGGTCTCGGCCTTGATCAGGCGCGTGTCGGCCAGCGAGAAGAACGCCTCGTCACTCGTCCGGTCGAGTGAATCGTCCTCAATGCCACTGCCGAAGTTCATCCTGCCCAGGCCACGCTCCACGCGGCCAGCCCCGGCATTGTAGGCTGCCGCGGCGAGATACGGTGACCCGAACCGGGTGGTGAGGTCGGCGAGATGGCGCACGGCGGCATCGGTGGCATGGATCGGATCACGACGCTCGTCAACCCAGCGGTCGATGTTGAGGCCATAGCCTCGGCCCGTGGCAGCCATGAACTGCCACATCCCGACGGCACGCGCTCGGCTCACCGCATTGGCCGAGAAGCCGGACTCGATCAGCGCGAGGTAGACCAGGTCGCCGGGCAGCGAATGCTCGATCAGTCGCTGGCGAACAAACGGCTCGAACTGCGCCATGCGACCGAGCCAGATCTGGAAGCGATCGTGTCCCTTGCCGGAGAAGAAGTCGACGAAGTACTGCACCCGCGGATGGGCCGCATAGTCGGCGACGTTCAGGTCCCACACCGGTGATTCGGCAAGATTGAGCTCGGGCAAGGCGTCGGCCGGGGCAAGCTTGGCGAGTGAATCCAACACGGCTGCATCGGCGGCGGAGTCTTTCGCGGTGAGCAGGACCCGCAGGGGCACACCGGCGATCGCGCGCGGCGGGAAGCGCCTCAGCGAATCGGCTTGCCGGACCAGGACGGGATCCATGGTGGACGGGCTCGCGACCGCCGCCACAACCGGCGACGCCGCCGGTTGGATGCGCGCCGAGGAGCCGCCACAGGCGGCGACCAGGCACAAGATCAGCGGGGAATGCGAGCGTCGCATCTGAACGGCCTCCGGGGAATAGGGGCGGTGGGGCTCGAACCCACAACCTACGGCTTAAAAGGCCGCTGCTCTACCATTGAGCTACACCCCCAACTTCGCTGCGCTACTTCTTCTCGGCGGCAGGACGGAAGACGAAGAGGAGCCAGTCGCCCTGCTTGCGAAGCGGCTTCGGC
>JANYAG010000211.1 GCA_025361465.1 Gemmatimonadota bacterium | reverse complement strand
GGTCTCGCGCCAGAGCGCGCGACCGGCGGGGAGTCCACTGTCGTGCAACAACAGGTCGCGCACCGTGACCAACGTCTTCGGCCCGGTGCCGCGCGCGAAGTCGGGCAGATAGTGCACGACCGGTGCGTCGAGGTCGAGCTTCCCGTCTTCGACGGCCATCATCGACAGGGTCGTCAGGGCGATGACCTTCGTCAGCGAGGCCATGTCATAAAGCGTCTGGCCGCCGGGGCGCGCCGAGTCATGGACCCCGCGGTGCCCCGTACCGTAAATGAAACGCTGCCCCTTGATCGATACCGCCAGGACCGCGCCTGGGGCAGCCCCCGCGGCGATCGCCGAATCGAGGACTGCGGTAACCGGCCCGAGGGTGCTCGCCAGCGTCGCGTTGTTGGGGAGCGGGGGGGTGTGCGGCAGGCCAGGGGCGCATGCCGCGAAGATGATGCAGGCCAGCCCACGCCCGGGTTGCATCAGTTCCCCGTCCGCTGCAACCCCGAGCCGATGGGCCACACTGGGGGAATGAAGATCGGCGCGCGGCCGGTGATGGCGGTGCCGTTGAGCGCATTGGCGACGGCCGATTCGCTCGAGGTGTTGTTCGACCAGGCCAGCAGGTAGCTCGGGACCGAGGGGACCTGCGAGATGAGGTAGGGCGAGCCGAAGGACACCATCACCATCGGCTTGCGGCCGGCCAGCTCGCCGATGAAATGCGTGGCATCCGGGGGCAGCGCGATGGTGCCCTTGCCGGAGACGGCGCGCACGCTGGTAGCGAAGATGACAATCTCGCTCCGGCCGGTGGCTGCCAGCAGCGAGTCTCGCTGCGCCGGGGCGGCGTCAGGAGTGGTGCGCAGCAGTCGCACCGTGTGTCCACGGCGCCGCATCTCGGCGGCGAGCGTGGTGCCCAGTGTGCTGCCGGCATCGCCATAGACCACGAGCGCGAGGTTTCGCTTTCCGGCGCGGATCGAGTCGACGGTGCCCAGCGAATCCTTCAGCAAGGTGATGGAGCGCTGGGTCGAGGCTTCGCCGATGGCGCGGAACTCCGCCTTGCCGACGACCTTTGCCACGTTCGCAATTTCCACCTCGCGCTGCTCAAAGAGGCCGAGCCGCTGCTTGAGCTCCAGGATCTTGCGCACCGAACGGTCGAGCCGCTCGCGCGAGATGCGGCCGGACTCAACGGCCCGCACCATCGCGTCGATCGCCTTGCCCGCATCACTCGGCATCAGCAGCAGGTCGGAGCCGGCCAGGAATGCCAGGATCGGGGCCTCCTCCGCGCCGACCTCCTTGACGATCGCCCCCATGCTCAGGGCGTCGGTGGCCACGAGTCCCTTGAAATGGAGCGAGTCGCGCAGCAGGCCGGTGAGGATGGCTGGCGCCAGGGTTCCCGGACGGTGCTCGCCGGCATCAAGGCCCGGCACGGCGATGTGGGCCGACATCACCGCGTCGACTCCCGCCGCGATGGCGGCGCGGAAGGGGACCAGCTCCAGGGTGTCGAAGCGCGCCCAGCCCGCGGTGATCGTCGGCATGGAAAGGTGTGAATCCGTCTCGGTGTCCCCGTGCCCCGGGAAGTGCTTGGCAGTGGACAACATGCCGTAGTCATTGAGCCCACGCACCGTTGCCGTCACGAATCGCGCCACCAGCTTCGGGTCGCCACCAAAGGAACGGGTGTTGATGATCGGGTTGTCGGGATTGCTGTTGACGTCGGCCACCGGCGCGAACGCCATGTGGATCCCGACGGCCCGGCCCTCCAATGCAGTGATGCGTCCCATCTGGTAGGCGTCCTGTTCCACCCCGCCTGCTCCGATGCCCATCTGGGTCGGGAATTGGGTCCCGCCGACGGAGAAGCGGAAGGTGGTTCCTCCCTCCAGGTCGCTGGCGATGAGGAGGGGGAGTGGCGCGGCACGCTGCAAGGCGTTCAACTTCGCTGCAATCTCGGTAGGCGATCCGATCGAGATGATGATGCCACCGACCTTGAGCGAGTCGACCCACATGAGCGCCTGCCGCATCTCGGCACCGTCAAGCGGCTCATAGCCGCCCAGCAGCCAGGGCATTACCAGCTGGGCGACCTTGTCGCGCACTGGCAGCGAGTCGAGCAGGCGATCCACGCGCGCCGCCGGGTGCGCGGACGGGACATCCCGCTGCAGTTCGGGGCCCTTGGGGGTTGGAGCAGGAATCGGCGTCGGCTGTGGTGGGGCCGTGGTGCAGGCCACGAAGAGCAGCATGAACAGCACGGGGCGGAGCGTATGATGAGACACGGTGAGCTCGTGGTCCTGAAGTGGGTGACGGTCGTCGTGCTGTTGTTGGGATGCCCAGGGGCTTCTCCGCCGCCCGTCACCCCCCGGCCGGGAACCGCTGCGGTACCGCAGACGGCTGAGCAGCCACGCGCGGCGCCGCGTCCGGGTATCGATGTCCTGCTGAGCGATTCCATCGCGCTGGTGCGCGGCAAACGAATCGGGCTGGTGACCAACATGGCTGCCGTCGATGCACACGGCACCAGCGACGTGGACCGGCTCCGAACCGCCGACCTCCACCTCGTGGCCCTGTTCGCCCCTGAACACGGCCTTGCCGTGACGGCAGCGCCCGGCGAACGGGTGAACTCCAGGGTCGACAGTGCGACCAACATTCCAATCTACTCGCTCTATGGTCAGCGTGTTGCGCCGACACCCGAGATGCTGCGGGGACTGGATCTGGTGCTGGTGGACCTTCCCGATGTGGGCGCCCGGTACTTCACCTACCTCGCGACGACCGTCGAGGTGATGCAGGCGGCTGGAGCGCTCGGCATTCCGGTCCTCGTGCTCGACCGACCGAATCCGATCGGGGGGGCCATCCAGGGGAACATCCTCGACTCCGCGTTCCACTCGATGGTCGGCCGCCTCGCGGTGCCGATGCGGCACGGCCTGACGCTGGGAGAAGAGGCGTTGCTGGCGCAGGCCGACTTGGCGATCAAGGTGAACCTCCGTGTCGTGCCGGTCAGTGGCTGGCGACGCGATCAGCTCTTCGACGCCACTGGATTGCCGTTCCGGGCGCCGAGCCCGAACCTGCAGGACCTCGAGGCGCTCCTGCATTACCCCGGGCTCTGTCTCTTCGAAGGGACTGTGTTGTCCGTGGGTCGCGGAAGCACAGCGCCGTTTCATCAAGTCGGCGCCCCCTGGCTCGATACCACCGCCGTGTTGGCCAAGGTGCGCGCGGCGAATCTCGCAGGGGTCGCCTTTTCCGGGGTGACCTTCACTCCACACCAGTCGGGTGACGGGAAGTTCAACGATGTGCGGGTCGCCGGCATTCGCCTGTTGGTCACCGATGCCCGGCGCTACAACCCCACCGAAACCGCAGTCTGGCTGCTTGCCGCCGTGCAGTCGGTGCATCCGGATCGGATCGCGATCGGCGGGTCGTTCGATCGACTTGCCGGCGGCCCGGCCTTGCGTCTCGCCCTCCTGGCCGGGCAGTCCCCGGTTGATATCGTCGGCAGGTGGGCGCCGGCGATCGAGCGATTCCGCGACCGAGTGAAGCCGTTCCTGCTGTATCGATAGGGACTCCGCTTAGAAACCGGCGGGTAGGGAGGCGAGCATGCTCCGCACCGCGACGCCGACGTAGGTTCCGATGAACGCCGGAATCAGGGCGACGAGACTCCCCCAATTGATCGGTTCCGGTGCCCTGGCGATCAGGTGCAGCTGTGGGGCGGCATAGTCCCCCAGGATGATCGAAAGCCCCAGCACGAGCGCCCAGCGCCACGCCCGATGTGGCGCCAGCAGTCCGAGGAGGCCACCACCGACCAGCAGCACCAGGACTGCTGCCTGGACTTCGTCATTGTGCAGGTCGACGTGGACCGCAAAGCCCCCGACCGCAAGGGCAGCGATCCACGCCGATGCATCATCCCAACCTGGGGGCGTGCGCGTCACTCGGCACTCCGGTGCGTTGTGGAAAGTGCTCCGGAGACAGGCCCCCCTGCGGCACCGTCCCACGGCTGGCCTCCATACGAGTCCTAACCGGGGCGTGATTCAAGCGTCATCGGGGGTGGGGAGGGGATGTGATCGTCGGGCGCGCCGGGAGCCGTTTCATTGCTCGAAGCCCTGACGCCCGTTAACTTTTCGGCCCAATTCCTCTGCCCGCTCGGGCAGCGCAACTCTTGGAACCGCCGAAGGATGGAGGCACGTGGCAGAACTGGTTCCCGGAGTGGTTCAGCGCTCCTATTTCGGGGTTACCGCACCGCTGGTTCGCCTGCTGTTGCGGAGTGGCGTCACGCCGAATTCGCTGACCACGGTCGGCATGGTCGTGGTGGTCATCTCGGCCGTGGCGTACGGCCTCGGCGCCATTCATTGGGGCGGCATCTTCCTGCTCGCCAGCGGGATCATCGATACCCTCGATGGCCAGGTGGCGCGGCAAAGCGCGTTGACCACGAAGTTCGGTGCCTTCTATGACTCCACCCTCGACCGCGTCGGCGATGGTGTCACCTTCATTGGCATCGCTGCCTACCTGACGTACGCTCCTGGAGTGCACCTGCGGGAAGTGTCGGTCATCGCCTGCATGGTGGCGATCGTAGCGGCCCTGGTGGTGTCCTACATGCGCGCCCGGGCCGAAGGGCTTGGGATCAACTGCTCCGTCGGTATTTTCCAGCGCGCCGAGCGGATCATTCTGCTTGGCATCCCGACCACCCTTGTCGGTGGCGGCAAGAACGGGGTGGTGATCACAGTGCTCGTTATCATCTTGACGGTACTGTCCATCGTTACGGTTGTGCAGCGTTTTGCGCACGTCCGACGTGAGGCAACCGCCATGGACCTTCAGTCGAGAGGAATACAGCGTGGTTGATAAGACGGCCCGGCTCCCGGTACCCGCGAACGGCAAGCTTGGTGTCCTCTGTGTCGGGCTCGGCGCCGTCGCCTCGACCTTCATCGCCGGGACGGAACTTGCCCGGCGCGGGCTGGCCAAGCCATACGGCTCGCTGACGCAGCTGGCGACGATCCGGCTCGGCAAGCGGACCGAGGGTCGCACGCCGCTGATCAAGGATTTTGTCCCGCTCACCCCGCTCGAGGACATCGTGTTCGGGGCGTGGGATCCGATGCCGGACAATGCCTACGAATCGTGCCTGCATTGCGGCGTGTTCAACAAGCACGAGCATGTCTTCCCGATCAAGGACTTCCTCGAGACCATCAAGCCGATGCCGGCGGTGTTCGACCAGTACTACGTCAAGCGCCTCGTGGGAACCAACGTCAAGCAGGGCAAGACCAAGCGCGACCTGGCCGAACAGCTTCGCGAGGACATTCGCAACTTCAAGAAGAACACCGGGGTGGCGCGATGCGTGATGGTGTGGTGCGCCTCGACCGAAATCTTCATCGTGCCGGGACCGGCGCACCAGACGCTGGAGAGTTTCGAAGCCGCGATGGATGCCAATGACGTGTCGATCGCGCCGTCGATGCTGTACGCCTACGCCTGCATCATGGAAGGCGTGCCGTTCGCCAATGGGGCGCCGAACCTATCAGCCGATATCCCGGCGCTCGAGAAGCTGGCCCGCGACAAGGGCATCGCGATCGGCGGCAAGGACTTCAAGACCGGCCAGACGATGTTGAAGACCGTGCTGGCCCCGATGTTCAAGGCGAGAATGCTCGGGGTCGCCGGCTGGTATTCCACCAACATTCTCGGCAACCGCGATGGTGAAGTGCTGGACGACCCCGAGTCGTTCAAGACCAAGGAAGAGTCGAAGCTCGGTGTGCTCGAGTACATCCTGCAGCCGAAGCTCTACCCGGAGCTGTACGGTCACATCTACCACAAGGTGCGGATCAACTACTACCCGCCGCGTGGCGACAACAAGGAAGGCTGGGACAATATCGACATCTTCGGGTGGTGCGGCTACCCGATGCAGATCAAGGTCGACTTCCTCTGCCGTGACTCGATTCTTGCCGCGCCGCTCGTGCTCGATCTGGCGCTCTTCTTCGACCTGGCCCAGCGCGCCGGCATGTCGGGCGTGCAGGAGTGGCTTTCGTTCTACTTCAAGAGCCCCCAGACCACACCGGGGCTCTATCCCGAGCACGACTTGTTCATCCAGCAGACGAAGCTGAAGAACACGCTCCGCTGGCTGATGGGCGAACCGATGATCACGCATCTTGTGGTAGATGTGACCGTACAGCTCCGGGTAGAGCTTCGGC
>JANYAG010000193.1 GCA_025361465.1 Gemmatimonadota bacterium | reverse complement strand
GGCTTCGAAGCTGCCCGGCGTCCGGGTTCTGAAGTGCACGATCCCATCATTGCCGACACGACCCACGCTGCACCATTCACCGTTCACGATCATCACGCCGGTTTTCGCCGCCTCGGCAACAACGCCGGTGGGTTGGAAGGCGGCATGACCACCGGCGAGCCGTTGGTCGTCCGGGTCGCCATGAAGCCGATCTCCACCCTGATGTCGCCGCTCAAGACCGTGAACCTCGCCACGGGCGAAGAGGCCAGCGCCCAAAGCGAGCGCTCCGATGTCACCGCCGTTCCAGCGATGGGCGTGATCGCCGAGGCGCTGGTGGCGCTGGTGCTGGCGGATGCGATGCTCGAGAAGTTCGGCGGCGATTCGCTGGGCGAGACCCGGCGAAACCTCGACGGCTATCTCGCGGCCGCCGGGCATCGGTGGGACGAGCTCCGGAAGAGTGGCCCGTCTTCGGAGACGATGCCCTGAGGTCACCGCGACCAATCATCCTGGTCGGACTCTCCGGTGCTGGGAAGACGACGGTGGCCGAGCTGCTGGCCACCGACCTCGGGACGTCATGCTGCGACCTCGATGCCCGGATCGTGCTTCGGGCGGGGAAGTCGATCAACGACCTCTTCGCCGATGAGGGCGAAGCCAGGTTTCGCGACCTCGAGCGGGAACTGATGCGCGACGCAGTGGCCGGTGGCCCCAAGGTCATCGCTGCTGGGGCAGGGTGGGCCGCCCAGCCGGGCAACCTGGCGGTGGTCACCCCCGCCGCGTACGTCGTCTATCTATCTATTGGTGTATCCGAGGCCGCGAGTCGCCTGGTCGATGCGGCTGACCGACCGCTCCTTGCTGGTGGTTCGCCGGAAGAGCGGCTCCGGGAGCAGCTTGCCGCGCGCGAAACCTGGTACAAGCTGGCTGACATCGAGGTTTCCGTGGCGGGGAAGAGCGCCGATTCCGTCTCTCGCTTGGTCGCCGCGGCGGCCCGGCAATACGCTGGTTGGTAATGCATTGAGATGAAACAACTTGCGTCGGGCTCTCTTGCCACGACGGTGACTGGCCGACTATTTAGACAGCGTGAAGTGCCGCCCCCGACCCCGGGGGCGAGGCGTATTGGGGCTTCGGGAGGAGTCAGCGGATGGCGGTGAAGAAACGGACGAAAGCGGCGCCAAAGGCACGTCGGGCGGGGAAGAGCGATTCCCCGACCTTCGGGCAGCGTGCGCTGGTGATCGTCGAATCGCCGACCAAGGCCCGGACCATCAAGGGCTTCCTCCCTGCCGGCTACACCGTGGCCGCCTCGATGGGACATATCCGCGACCTGCCGGGGGAGGCCAAGGAGATCCCCGCCAAGTACAAGGGTGAGGAATGGGCCCGGTTCGGCGTCAACGTCGCCAAGGACTTTGCGCCGCTCTACATCATCCCGGGTGACAAGAAGTCGGTCGTGCGCGAACTGAAGGCGCTCCTCAAGGACTCCGACGTCCTCTACCTCGCAACTGACGAAGACCGCGAGGGCGAGAGCATCTCGTGGCACCTTGCCGAAGTGCTCGAGCCGAAGGTTCCGGTCCGGCGGATGGTGTTCCACGAAATCACCCGCGAGGCGATCCAGGATTCGCTGACCCACACCCGCGACGTGGACAACAACCTGGTGCGAGCGCAGGAAACGCGGCGGATTCTCGATCGGCTGGTCGGCTACACCCTCTCGCCCCTGCTCTGGAAGAAGGTGGCGTTCGGGCTGTCGGCCGGGCGGGTGCAGTCAGTGGCGACCCGGCTGGTGGTCGATCGCGAGCGCGAGCGGATGGCGTTCCGCACCGGCAGCTATTGGGATCTCTCGGCCACGCTGGCGCACGGCAACGCGCAGTTCGAGGCGGGGCTGGTGGCGCTCGATGGCGTGCGCCTCGCCACCGGCAAGGATTTCGATGAGCAGACCGGCAAGATCGCCGTCGGCAAGGAAGTACGCCTCCTCGACGAGGCCACTGCCCGCGAGCTGACCGAGCGGCTCAAGGGCGCGGCATGGCAGGTGACTGCGGTCGAAGAGACGCCACGCACGATGCGTCCCTACGCACCGTTCACCACCTCGACGCTGCAGCAGGAAGCCAATCGCAAACTGCGGTTCTCCGCCAAGCACACCATGTCAACCGCCCAGCGCTTGTATGAGCGCGGTTACATCACCTACATGCGGACCGACTCGGTGTCGCTGTCCGACCAGGCGATCAATGCCGCGCGCTCGCAGGTGAGGGCGATGTACGGTGAGGAATACCTCCCCGCCTCGCCCCGGACCTACGCGAACAAGGTCGCCAACGCGCAGGAAGCGCACGAAGCGATCCGGCCGGCGGGAGCCGTCTTCCGGACACCCGACCAGACCGAACTCGGCGGCGACGAGTTGGCGCTCTACGACCTGATCTGGAAGCGCACCGTGGCGTCGCAGATGAAGGACGCCAAGAAGACGGCGATGATGGCCGAGATCGCCGTGCTGAACACGCTCTTCCGTGCCAATGGGCTGCGCACCGACTTCGCCGGCTTTCTGCGGGTGTATGTGGAGGGGTCGGACGACCCTGAGGCGGCGCTCGAGGATCGCGACACCACGCTGCCGCCGCTCAAGGTCGGCAACGCCCCGACCTGCACCGCCCTCGAACCGGTCGGCCACGAGACCAAGCCGCCGGCGCGCTACACCGAAGCCTCGCTGGTCAAGGCGCTCGAAGAGGACGGCGTCGGCCGGCCATCGACGTACGCCAGCATCATGGGGACGATTGTCGATCGCGGCTACGTGGTGCGCCAGGGCCAGGCGCTGGTGCCGACCTTCACTGCCTTCGCCGTCACTGATCTGCTGATCAAGCACTTCGGCCACCTGGTGGATGTCGAATTCACCAAGGGGATGGAAGACCGCCTCGACCAGATCGCAGCCGGCGATGATGACTGGCTCAAGTACCTGAAGGAGTTCTACCTCGGCGAGGACGGGCTGCAGCAGGCGACCGCGGTCGGCGAGAAGGAGATCAAGCCCGCCGAAGCACGCCAGGTGAACATCGAAGGGCTCGGCGCCACCGTACGGATCGGCCGCTTCGGGCCGTACGTCGAGAAGAATGGCGGCGAGGCTGAGCCGCTCCGTGCCTCGCTCCCGAAGGACGCCACGCCGGCGGATCTCGATGCCGAACGGATCGAGGCGTTGTTGCGGCAGCGGGCCGAGGGCCCGGCCGTTGTCGGCGTCCACCCCGAGTCGGGGGAGCAGATCTTCCTGCTCGATGGGCAGTACGGTCCCTACGTGCAGCTCGGGCAGCAGGAAGAGGGAAGCAAGGTCAAGCCGAAGCGGGCGTCGTTGCCCAAGGGCGCCAAGCCCGAGGACGTGACGCTCGAGATGGCCGTCGGCCTGCTCGCGCTGCCGCGCCTGCTCGGCAACCATCCCGAGTCGGGCCGTCCGGTGAAGGCGGGGCTCGGCCGCTTCGGGCCGTACATCCTGCACGACCTGGGCAAGGGCGAAGCCGACTTCCGCTCGCTCAAGGCCGGCGATGAAGTGCTGACCGTCAGTCTCGATCGCGCCGTGGCCCTGCTCGCCGAGCCGAAGGCATTGCGCGGACGCCGGGCAGCCGCGACGCCGATTCGTGAGATCGGCGTCCATCCGGTCGACGGCAAGCCGGTGCAGCTATTCGACGGCAAGTACGGCCCGTACGTCAAGCACGGGATCCTCAATGCCTCGCTGCCCCGCGGGTCCGATCCGGCGACGTTCGCGCTCGACGCGGCGGTGCTGCTGATCGAGGAGAAGGGGAAAGCCCCCAAGGCCAAGCGCGGTGGCGCGCGCACCCGCGGGCGCGCCGCGACGTCGTGAATGTCACGGTGGTGGGCGGCGGCCTCGCGGGGTGCGAGGCCGCATGGGCCCTCGCTGAGCGGGGATGCGACGTCACGCTGTGGGAGATGCGCCCGGTGGTCCGCACTCCGGCGCACCAGACCGATCGTCTCGCCGAGCTGGTCTGCAGCAACACCTTCAAGTCGGTTGATCTCGAGAACGCACATGGCCTCCTCAAGGCCGAGCTGCGCGACCTCGGTTCGATCCTGCTCCCCATCGCGGATCTGGCCCGGGTGCCGGGCGGCACCGCGCTTGCCGTGGACCGCGAGGTCTTCGCCTCGCTGGTGCAGGAGAAGATCCTCTCCCATCCCCGCATTCGTGTCGAGCGCGGTGAAGTGACAGACATTCCGAGTCCCGGCATCGTCGCGACCGGCCCGCTCACCTCCGAGGCCCTTGCCCAGGCGATCGCCAGTCGGCTCGGCACCGGGGCGCTCGCCTTCTATGATGCCATCGCGCCGATCGTCAGCGTCGAGTCGCTTGACCACAACGTGCTTTACGCGATGTCCCGCTGGGGCAAGGGCGATGGCGACGACTATCTCAATGCACCGATGTCGTTGGCCCAGTACGAGGGGTTCATCGACGCACTCGTGGCCGCCGACCAGTTCCATGGGCATGAATTCGACGCGGTGCCATACTTCGAAGGGTGCCTGCCGGTCGAGGAAATGGCCAAGCGGGGCAGGGAGACGCCGCGCTTCGGCCCGATGAAGCCGATCGGTCTCCCCGATCCGAAGACTGGCCGAGATGCGCACGCGGTGGTGCAGTTGCGCCGGGAGGACAAGGCGGGGCAGATGTGGAACCTGGTCGGCTTCCAGACGCGGCTCCGGATGCCGGAGCAGCAGAAGGTCTTCCGGATGATCCCCGGACTCGAAGCGGCCGAGTTCCTGCGCTACGGCAGCATCCATCGCAACAGCTACCTCAACGCGCCGGCGGCACTGGGCCCGGCACTCCAGGTCAAGAACGGCGTGCCGCTCTTCTTCGCCGGGCAACTCACCGGCGTCGAGGGCTACACCGAATCGCTGGGCACCGGCCTGCTGGCCGGGATCAACCTGGCCCGCCTGCTGGCCGGGCAGCCGCTGGTGACGCCGCCACCCACCACGATGCTCGGTGGGCTGCTGCGCTACCTGCGCGAGGCCGACCCGGCGCATTTCCAGCCGATGAACGGCAACTTCGGGCTGCTCGATCCGCTCGAGGGAAAGGTCAAGAAGGCCGAACGCAAGGCGACGTTGGTGGCGCGGGCGCGGCGGGACTTCGCTGCGTGGAGACCCGCGCTATGAAGCTTCTCCCAGATCCTTCGCGTTGCTCAGGATGAGGAACACCAAGCCCCCTCGTCCCGACGGCTCGCGAAGCGAGCCTGGAGGGACCTCACTGCCTCCGCTGGTGGAGGACTTCCTTACCCATCTCGAGAAGGCGCGCGATCACTCGCCGCACACCCTCAAGGCGTATCGCCGTGACCTCGAGGAATTCTGCGACTTCCTCGATCGTCGCAACGGCAAGAGCGCGTGGGAATTCACGGGCGTCGATCGACTTGCACTGCGGGGCTTCCTCGGTGAGCTCGAGCGGCGTGGCCTGGCTCGCCGGTCAGCGGCGCGCACCCTGTCGGCGATCCGCTCCTTCTACAAGTGGCTGCATGTCTATCACGATATCGACATCGCCGCGATCCGGGCGGCCAAGATTCCCCGGCTCGAGAAGCGGCTGCCGACGTACCTGCTGGCGGAACAGGTGACCCAGATCTTCGCGTACGCCGAGTCACAGGCCGAGCAGGATGATTTCGATGCCCTGCGCGACCTGGCGATGCTGGAGTTGTTCTACTCATCGGGGCTGCGTCTCTCGGAATTGCGGATGCTCGATCAGGGTGCGCTTGACCTGCTCAGCGACCAGGTCAAGGTGCTCGGCAAGGGGCGCAAGGAGCGGATCGTACCCGTCGGGAA
>JANYAG010000157.1 GCA_025361465.1 Gemmatimonadota bacterium | reverse complement strand
CAGACAATCGCACCACCGCGCGCTTTGCGAACGAGTTCGCGGTTCGATTCCTTGCCGTCTTTGTCTTTCACTTTAACGGTGCTTTTACCGACGACTTCGAAGTCCGCTTCACCGATGGGCGCGTCAGGCGCGGCGGTGACGATCAGCGGTCCCCACTTCACATCCTTGCCGATGATGATGGGTTCGGCGCTAATGCCGGGCGGCAGGTCTTTGGCTTCGACGGAGATCGGATCGTTGTGCCAAGGCGTCAGGCGATAGGTCTGGGCGTTCTCGCACCAGGTGTAGGCGCCGCCGCTCTCGCTCACGACCGTGCCGAAGTACGGATTGGCCAGCACGTTCACCCAGGGCGCCGGCGTGGACGAGTTGGGCGCCATGATCATGGCGTATTCACGCCCGTCGGGGCTGAAGCCGCCGGTTCCATTGAACGCCGCCAGGTCGGGCGCCGTTGCCTCGACACTGGCCGCAAGCTCCGTCCGGCGGATGCGGGCGGGTCTGAACCTGGGCACGGGCACTTCCCCAACGACGGCACGAACCATCTGCTCCTCTAGCGTGCCGGCGGTATCGCTGATGATCACGCGGGACACCGACTGCATGAGGACTTTGTCTTCATCCGCAATCTGTTCCAGGCGACGAATGAATATGCCGCCGGGCTTGTCCAGCAGGCCGGCTTCGGAACGCGACGTAATCACTCCGGTGATCTGTTCCTGCAGCATTTGCCGGTAACCCGACTGATCCTCGTTCCAGATGACCAGGTCCACCGCCAACCCATGCACGCGCCAGTAGGCGTGGGCCTGCACGAGTTGCCGGACCAGATTGATCCGCGACGAGTCACCAATACGCAGCAGGACGATGGGCAGATCTCCGGAAATCCCGTAGGCCCAGAGGCCCGACTGGCCGCGCTGGTTTCGCGAAATCACGCTGCCGGGCGCTCGCAGCGCTGGGCTGGCATAGAGGATGCGGCTGGCAAGACGCCCGTAGAGTTGCGTGTCGGCTTCAGCGGCGTCGAGTTGTCGCAAGACCACCTGGCTGTGGGTCCAGGCAAGTTCGAAGACGCGGTCGGCCAGGCGGCGGTCGTGGTACTTCTCCACCAGCCCCCGCGCCACCTCGTAGGTCTCGGCGGCGCCGGTCACCAGGTGGACCCGCACGGTTTCGTCCGGGCCGACAATCACCGTGTTGCGTATGGCCACGATCGGGTCGAGCACCGCGCCTTCGCTGTCGGTCAGCGCGGGACGGTGCATGGCCGCCGGGTCCGCCAGGGTGCGCCCGCGCCCGATGAATTCGCCGCGGGCGGTTTCGTAGGACGTCGTGGTGATCAGGGTGGCCGTGGTGCTGTGAACGGTCATCAGATGCAGCATCCAGGGCGGCCGCTCGCTCGCCGAGCGCGGCCGACGCGTACAGAGGATCGCCTGCCGCTCGCGAACGAGCTGTGTCTGCACGAACAGGTT
This sequence comes from Gemmatimonadota bacterium, assembly GCA_025361465.1. Taxonomy (GTDB): domain Bacteria; phylum Gemmatimonadota; class Gemmatimonadetes; order Gemmatimonadales; family GWC2-71-9; genus Palsa-1233. The sequence continues at coordinate 5,510 of JANYAG010000157.1, read as the reverse complement.
GCTGAAGGCGGGGTGGGCCGCATCCGAAGCAGGCGTCGCCAGCACGACCTCGGCGTAGCTCGTCAGCTCGATGGTGCGGGGCTCGTGGCCCCGATTGGTGATGCTGATGCGACGCAGTTCGATGTCGTCCTCGGGCGATACACTGATCTCCAGTTGGGTTTCCATGTCGCCGTCGCGTCGCCGGAACTCCGCCCGCCCCTGCGAGTAGATGGCTTCGTACGCCGTGGGCAGTCGGGTCGTGGGCTGTTGCGCCGCCGACCAGAACTCTCCGGTTGCAGTATCGCGCAGATAGCAGAATGTGCCCCAGCAGTCGCGCGTGGAGTCCTCGCGCCAACGGGTGACGGCCAAATCGCGCCAGCGGCTGTAGCCCGCGCCCGCCGCCGTCACCGCGACGTGATAGCGGCCATTGGAGAGCAGATGGACCTCGGGTACCGCGGTCTTGGGCGTGTTGAAGATCCGGAAGTTCGCCGTCGCTTCAGCGGGAGCGCCGTGCGCGTCGGCCACCTCGGCGGGGTGCGGGAAAGTCGATAGTACCTTGGGGATCCGTTCCTGCAGGAGCAGATCCGTCGCCCTGAACGCGGGATCGGATTCGAAACGTCGCTGCATCGGCCGGTCGAGCAACAGATACGCCAGCGAGAGGAACACAATCCCCTGGTGGTGTGCCATGTAGGACCGCACGGTGGCGCTGTCCTGCCCGCGCGGGAGTCGCGACGGGGTGTAGTCGATCGCCTCGTAAAACCCATACGCGCCCAGGCGCTCTTCCTTGGCCAGGCGGCGAAGGTTGGCGCAGGCCGCCTCCGGGTCAACCATCAGTGCCATGACGCTCGCGTACGGCGTAATCACCAGATCGTCGGCCAGACCCCGCTTGAACCCCAGCCCGGGAACGCCGAAGGCCCGATACTGATAATTCAGGTGGGCGTCGGTCTTGGCGTACCCGGATTCCGAGATCCCCCAGGGCACGCCGCGCTCGCGGCCATATTCAATCTGTCGCCGCACGACCGCGTGATAGGTCTCGTCCAGAAGGGTGTGCGCGTAAGTGGGCATGACCAGCAGCGGCATCAGGTACTCGAACATCGAACCGCTCCAGGAGACCAGCGCCGTGCCCCGGCCGGTGTTCGTGAGCGATCGCCCGAGGTTGAACCAGTGTTCCGCCGGAAGCTTCTCCTGGGCAATGGCGACAAAGCTCGCCAGCCGTGCTTCCGAGGCGAGCAGGTCGTAAAAGCCGCTGTCGAGGCGACGCTCGGCGACGTTGTAGCCGATGCTCAGGAGATGGCGGTCCTTGTCGTACAGGAATTCGTAGTCGAGGTCGGCGAACTGCCGGCAACGAACCGCGAGTTGCCGCATTTCCGGGATGCGTTCCGCCGCGATCTTGGAGGCGAGCTCTTCCAGACCCGCGGCCAGGATAAGCAGGTGTCCCGCGAGGTTCCCGCTGTCGACGGTCGAAACGTAGCGGGGCTGAAGGGGTTCAAGGGTCCGCGTGTCATACCAGTTGAAGAAATGCCCCCGGAAGCGCTGGAGCTTGTCCAGCGTCGCCAGCGTCCGCGTGGTTCGCTCGATCACGTCCGCCGCGGAGATGTAGGCGAAATCGTATGCGGCCAGATTCACCAGGAGTGACAGGCCTATATTCGTCGGGCTAGTTCGGTGCGCCAGCCCCACGGGCGGATCTTCCTGGAAATTGTCCGGCGGAAGGTAGTTATCCTCAGGTCCGACAAACGCCTCAAAAAACCCCCATGTGCTTTGCGCGACCGTTCCCAGAAACGCCAGATCCTCCACCGACAGGCTGGGCTTTCGGGGTTTGACGGTGCGGCTCAGCCAGAACGCGATCGCCGGCGCCGCCAGCCACAGCGCGATCACGGGCGAGGCAACCGCCAGGGCATTGGGACGACAGAGGCAGAGCGCCAGCAGGCAGATCGTTGCCGTCAGCGGCAGCACCCACATCGAAGTGTAAAATCCGAAGAGATTGGTGAACGCGCTGCGCTGCGCCGCGCGGGCGGTGCGCCACTCCAGCAATCTACGCCCGGTGATCAGCAGTCGCGCGCTGGTCCGGACGATCGCCTCAATGCTCACGAAGGCGTCGTAGGGCAGGCACGCCAGCGTAAATCCCTGCTGCAGGACCTGCCGCGTGACGGAGTATGCGACCATCCGCGCGTTGTAAATGATGGGGAAGTCCGCCGGCCGGCGCGTCAACTCGGCGGCGCCACTCAGAATGGCGGGGAGCAGCAGAATTGCGATCGTGACCAGGGTGTATAACAGCGCGGCGCCCGGCAAGAACCAACCGGCAATCAGCATCGCCAGCAGCGCGCATGGCACCACGCTGCGACGCGCGTTGTCCAGAATCTTCCATCGTGACAGCCCTGAGATCGGGTTCCGTACGCTGCGGGTCCGCGGGGAGTTGATCGTTGTCGGTTGATGCTTGTCAGTTGGCAGACTGGAATTGGAAGCCGTGAATGGGGAGTGGTTGCCCTCCGCACTGGCAACTGGTAACTGAGAACCGGCAACTTCCCGTCCCCCGGGCACGCGCGGCAACAGCCACTGCATGATCTGCCAGTCCCCGCGAATCCAACGGTAACGGCGGCTCATGTCGGCCGGGTACCCCGAGGGGTAATCCTCGAACAGCAGCACATCGCTCACCAGCCCCGATCGCGCGTGGGCGCCCTCGAGCAAGTCGTGGCTGAGAATGCGGTTCTCCGGCAGCCGTCGGCCGACCGATAGCTGGAACGCGTCCACGTCATAAATCCCCTTGCCGACGAACGACCCCTCCTCGAAGACGTCCTGGTAGACGTCGGACACTGCGTGTGTGTATGGGTCGATGCCCGGCTCGCCGGCAAACAGCCGTGCGAATTGCGAGCGGTTGGCGCTGGGCATGCTGATGCCGACGCGCGGCTGCAGAATGCCGTATCCCTCGGTCACCCGGCCGACTTTCTCGTCATACCGCGGGCGATTCAGCGGATGCGCCATGGTGCCGACCAGTTGTCGCGCCGAATCGCGCGGAAGCTGCGTGTCGCTATCGAGCGAGATCACATACCGGATGCCCGCCAGGCGATCGATCGGGCCGACGACCGAGTCGAAGCGGTCGGTGCGTGGATCCGAGGCGCGCAGTGCTTCGTTGAAGTCCTCAAGCTTGCCTCGCTTACGCTCCCAGCCCATCCAGGCATTCTCTTTCACGTTCCAGCGACGGGCTCGATGGAACAGAAAGAAGCGGCCTCCGGGATAGTTGGCATTGAGGGCCTCGATTCGATCCCGAGCCCGCTGGAGCAGCGCCGCGTCCCCGGCGAGATGCTCTTCCGGGGCGTCGGAGAAGTCCGTCAGCAGGGCGAAGCTGAGGTTCTCGTCGCGGTTGGCGAGAAAGCGCACCTCCAGCGCCTCGGCCAGATCATCGATTTCCTGATCGTCCGAGATGATCGTCGGTATGGCCACGATCGCGCGGTGCTCCCCGGGTATGCCCTTCGAGAAGTCCATCCGCGGCATGATTCGCGGCGGCACCAGCAGCATGACGCCCCAGTTCACCAGCGCCACGGTCAACTGGCTGGTGCAGATCCATAGCAGGAGTCCCAGGCCCGCCAGGCCCCAATGCCCCACGCCATGGCGCGCGGCCCACCATAAGACCAGCGAAGTCACCCCCGCTGTCATCAGAACAATCGATCCGACATAGATCCCCAGCGGGAATCGCCGTCCTAGCCGGCGCAGCAAATGGCCCGGCGTCTGCCGCAGCACGGCCTGCCGCTCGAGCACTGGCTGTCCTCGACCCACCAGAAAATACCCCACGTGAGCCTTGCGATTGTCCTCAGGTCGGCCGTCGGGATGGTTCCCGTCCGGGCCTGCGTTGGCGCGGGCCAGCTCGATTGCCCGGCGTGCCACCTCGTCCTCGTCCTGTTGACTGTACCGGGCGATCCTTTCGACGGCGTGGCGGTAGTGGTCACGCGTTACGAAATCCATGGATGGGTACACGCCGGATGGATCGGTGCGGAGGATCTGCTCCACGCCGCTCATCGCCTCAACGAAGTCGCGCCACTCCATTGCTCCCAGAAAACGCAGGCTCCCGATGCTGTTGCAGATTGAGACCTGATCGGTCGCCTGGCTCTGGCTCGCCTGCTGGAAGACGGTTTCGATCGTCAGGCCCTGTTCGGCGATCCGGTGTTCCAACCATGTCAGCGCAAAGACCACCGCCGGCCCGCGCCCCTGCATGCGGCTGGCGAACTCGGAGATGAATGCGGTCGACAGTGGCGGGTTCTCCTTCACCATGTCCGCAAGAACCAAGACCACTTCGGCCGGCGCCGTGGTCACGACCTCGAGCATCCGCTCGATCCAGTACGCAGCCCTCTCGCGGTCGCGCCGCCCCGCTGCCACCCGGGCGGCCACGCGCCGCAGATTCTCGATCAACCCGAGTCGCAGCATGATCGGGATGGCCCAAAGTTCACCAAGTCGAAGGGGGGTCACCGACTGGTAAGACACCAGGAACGCGCGAAGGCTCTCGGCGTCGATCCGGCCGTCGACGTGGGCGATCAACTCCAGTGCGATGGCGTAAACCCGCGGGTAGCCCGCCGACGGACCGTTGCTCAACTGTGGCAACTCCCGGCTGTAGCCCCGGGGCAGATGCCTGCGGGCCGTGCGAATCTGTTCCTCGATCAGATGGTAGTTGTCGAGAAACCACTCCGCCGCCGGCGTGATGCGCCGGCCTCGCTTCACCGCATCGGCCACAAGGCCGTAAGCCTCACGCAGCAGATCCTCATTGGCGGAAAGGCGGGGCAGCAGTCGATCCGAACTGCGGCTGCCACGGTTGTCGGCCACTTCGTGCCAACCGGCCAGAGTCTTCGCATGGCGATCCAGTTGATCGACACTGTAGAGTTCATCGCGGAGCGGCTGCTCCTCTGCTTGGCCGGACGACTCCCCGCTGCCGTCCAGTGACAGACGCCAGCGCTTGAAGGGATTGAATCTCCGCTTGACTCTCGGCAGGTCAAACAGCATCTCGGTTGTACTCCATCTGGCCCAGTTTCTGATTCGGGCCGATTGCGCGCGCCAATAATCGTATGTCTTCACATCGAACCGACGCAAAAAAGAACCGACGCAATGGCACCTGAGCGGTGTTCCATTGCGTCGGCTTACTCATTAACCGGTCTCCCGGCGGTTGGCCGGGCTACCCTTTATTTAGTCATCCGAAGACTTCTGTATTTCTGCCGGGAGCCGAATTTCCTAAGGGCTCCACTGCTATCAGATCATATGCATCCTGACCGGCGAGGCAAGGCTGCGCATAGCCGTGCTCGACGAGCGTACCGCGACGCGCGTGCCCGCGCATCCTGCAACTCCGCCGCGTATCTGCTACAGTTGCCCCAAGCCTGAGGAAACGGTGGATTCTCCCGGGGCTGTGTCAGTATGGTGTCGTGATGGCAGAAAAAAGGCCGGAAATGCTGGTGATCCTCGGTCCGACCGCGTCGGGCAAGACCGATCTCGCGCTGCGGGCGGCGCTGCGGACAGGCGCCGAGATCCTCTCGATGGACTCGATGCAGGTCTAT
>JANYAG010000139.1 GCA_025361465.1 Gemmatimonadota bacterium | reverse complement strand
GGCTTCGCCCTCGCCTCGGCGGTATGCCTCGACGCGACGATTGTCCGGTTGGCACTCGCGCCTGCCATCCTGCAGCTAGCTGGTCGGTGGAACTGGTGGCCGGGGACGTCGCGGCGACCCTGATCTGGCGTGACCGCGATTCCGGCGCTACGGTTCCAAATCGACCATTCCGTGACCGGTTCCCCACCCGAGCCCGGAGTCCTCATGTTTCTTGTCCGTTTCGCCGTCCCGGCAGTGGCCGCCCTCGTCGCCCTTGCGGGCTGCAAATCGAGCGGCAGCACGACGGTGACGCCGCCACCCCCGCCACCCGTGATCAGCATCCTCGAAGGGAACAGCCAGACCGCGACCGTCGGGGCCGCGGTGGCGGTTGCTCCCGCCGTGAAGGTGTCGACGACGACCGGTGCCGCGGTGAGCGGCCGCGCCGTGACCTTTGCCGTGGCAAGTGGCGGCGGATCGGTGACCGGCGCCAACCAGACCACCGACGCCTCGGGCATCGCGCGGATCGGCAGCTGGATGCTTGGTCAGGCGCCCGGATCAAACACGCTCACGGCGACGGCCACCGGCGCGACCGGGTCCCCGCTGACCTTCTCCGCCACCGGCATGGTGGGTGTGGCGGCGACGGTGAACAAGCAGGGTGGCGACGTGCAGTTCGCGGTGGTCGGCACGGCGGTGGCTGCTCGTCCCTCGGTCAAGGTGGTTGACCAGTTCGGCAACGCCGTCGCCGGGGTGACCGTGACGTTCGCAGTGGCCAGCGGCGGCGGCAGCATCACCGGCGGTTCGCAGCAGACCGGCGCCGACGGGATCGCCACAGTGGGTGGCTGGACCCTGGGACAGGGGGTGGGGGCGAACAGCCTGACCGCGACCGCAACCGGCGCGGGCATTTCGGGCAATCCGGCGACCTTCGCCGCCACCGCAACGATCGGTGCGCCATCGATCCTGGCCAAGCTTACGGGGGACAACCAGACCGCGCTTGCGGGCGCTGCGGTTGCCACCGCGCCGAGCGTGAAGCTCACGGATGTGTTCGGGAATGCCATTGCCAGCCAGACCGTCACCTTCGCGATCGGCCTGGGTGGCGGAAGCGTGATCGGCGCGACACCCACAACCTCGGCGGGGGGTGTCGCCACCTTGGGGAGCTGGACGCTTGGTGCCGCTGGCCAGAACTCCGTGATCGCCAGCGCGGGGCTGCTGTCGGCGACGTTCACCGCGACGGCGCAAGCGGTCCTGAATGCGCCGCAATACAACGGCACCTACACCGGCACGTGGACCAACACCACCTTCTCCTCGACCGGTACCGGCCAGGCAATCATCGCGGTGAATGCGGGCGCTTCCACCGCGAATATCACCGTGAACGTCACCGGCAACGTCCTCGGGACGGGCGGCGTGCCCCAGATTATCCGGAACGGGTCCTATGGCGCGACGAGCGCGGCGTTCAGCGGCAACGTCGCGGTGATGGGCGACATCACGGCGAGCATTGATGCCACTGGCCACATTATCGCCAGTGGCATCAACGTGCCGAACGCCGCCATCACACGCTGGGACGCCAACGGGACGATCACGGCGACCACCCTCACGCTGAACTTCACCGTGACCTTCACCGCCGGCCCCCCGGCGATCGGTTCCATCAACCTCGTCAAGGGGCCGTAGCGACTCGGTTACTTCGCCGGCTTGGCCTTCGGCGCCGCCTGGATCTGCCGGGCAACCTGTTCGACGCGTTCAAGCACGCGCAGCAGGTTGCCACTCCAGAGCTTGCTGATCTGTTCCTCTGAATAGCCGCGCTTGACGAGTTCCCGCGTGACGTTGATCGATTCCAGCGCACAGTTGTAGCCGTCGACCCCGCCGCCGCCATCGAAGTCCGACGAGATGCCGACGTGGTCGATGCCGATCAACTTCACGGCATAGTCGATGTGGTCGACGACATCCGAGACATCTGCGCGCGGCGCGGTGGGGTACATCGCATTGATGGCCGCGAAGCGCGTGTTGTATTCGTTGCGGCGCGCCTCTGGCATCGCGGTGAGTTGCGAATCGACCGCCGCCGGATTGCCGCCTCGGCCACCGGCGCCACGGCCGCCCACACTGCATCCGAGCGGTGTGAGCTGCGGCGCCACCGCACCGGACGCACCACCGCGCGCGCCGCCCGCACCGCCTCCTGCGCCACCACCGGCACCACGACCTGCGCCGGCACCCCTGGCTCCACCTCCACCGCCACCGCCGCCGCCAGCTCCGCGCGCCGCTGGGGTCGGCATCACGACCCCGAACTCGGTCCGAAGGTCGGTAATTGCCTTGGTGCGTGCCGCATCAATCTTCGGGCTGCAGGTCACGTAGCCAGCGAAAGCCACCACCTG
>JANYAG010000062.1 GCA_025361465.1 Gemmatimonadota bacterium | reverse complement strand
CGACATCGGATGGCGCAGGACAGGCGAGTGTGCGCTGGACGCTTGGCACCACCGCGGGGGCACAGACGCTGACTGTGCGCCTCGCAAGCGGCACGGGAACGCCACTGACCATCAACGCAACGGCCGACCCGGCTGTCGTTGTGTCGATTCAGGGGTTCGACGGTGACCGCCAGCAGGCAGTGGTGGGAACCGTGCTGGCCGTGGCACCAAGCGTCACTGTCCGTGATGCGCAGGGAGCACCGGCCAGCGGTCTCGGCGTGCGCTTCACCGTGACGGCCGGCGGTGGCAGCGTGGGAAGCGCCGTCGTCGCCACGGACGCCAACGGTCGGGCAAGTGCCGGATCATGGACCCTGGGATCCGCGGCGGGGAACAATGCCCTGAGCGTGACACCAGCCGATGCCGATGTCGCGGCCTCGGCTCCATTGGTGTTCTCCGCAACGGGGGTTGCGGCCGGCGGCGTCACGTCTTCACCAATGCGCAGTTACATCCTCAACGCCGTCAGTGCAACGACGGTCCAGGACAGCGTCACGGGCCAGGCGTTTCGCTTCCCCAGCGGGGCGCATGGCACGCTCGACGTGGCACGCGTCACCGGCGGTGCCGCCGCACCGGTCGAGGGTGCGACAAGATTTCGAGCGGCCTTTTCCGGCCCCGACATGCTCGAGGTCGTGGTGGTCAGGCAACCGGGTGGCGAGGCCGAGGCGTACGTCTTCGGCGACAATTTCAGTGCCGCGACTGTTGGGCCGAGAACAAACCGTTGGTGGGGCACCGCGAGAGTCCAGGAAATCGGCGATTCCGTGTTCTTTGCACTACAACCGGGACCGGATCCGGGGCCTGCAGCGTCACCTTCACGTTCGGCGAGCACCTCCAGCTTCCGCATCATGGCATGGAGCGCCGCGGCGACTTTTCAGGCCAACCCGGCACCACCTGTGGTGAACGCCTACGCGGTTGTGGCTCTCCCCCCGGTCGTCACCACAGCATACTATGCCTACCGACATGCAGCACAGCAGACGATTGACTGGTGGCTGGCGAACCTGCCGAGTGCTGACGCAGCAAGGACGAGCCTGGCGATCGCGGCGCACAAGCCCTTTGCGGTCTTCGTCAGTGCGACCGACTCATCGGCGTACGACTACACCATCTGGAACCTGTGGCGCCCGACATTCTACTTCAACACGCTGATTCCAGCCGAGCGCGAACCGTCATCGCGGCACGAAGCCGGGCACTTTGTGGCCCACATGATGCTGGGCGACGCCGCATACCAGACGCTCACGAACAACGGCCCGGTGCTGGACAATCACGAAATCGGAGGAATCGCGCGCGGAGTACGCGGCTCGCTCAGCGAGGAATACGCCTATGCCAGTCAGTTCTTCATCAATGGCAACCTGGACGGGTACGACCTGAGGTCCCTTTCCGCAGTCAACAACGTGCGGCACTTGATGGCCGCTGCTCCCGACACGGTGGACTTTCCGTCGCTTGAGGGTTTCGGCGCGACGATGTTGGCCGCACTGACGCGAACCGGCGGTGACACGCTGGTGTACGATGTCCATTCTGGGGGCGCGCAGTCACGAAGCCCCGCGCTCGGGATTGGGACCACTCCGGTGCTCGGCGCACTGGCCAGGGGACCTCAAAACCCCAACCAACTCCGTGCTATGCTCACCACTCTGGCAGGCAGCGAAGAGGCGCTTGCCGCCGTGCTCGAGCCCATGGGGTGGAGCTACAACGGCTCCGGTCGGGTGGTTGATCCTGCAGGTCTGCCAGTCGCCGGGGCGACGGTGGCCTCGGTCATCACGACCGCCGGCAAGGAATACCGCACGCCCAACAGCACAACCACGGCGAGCGACGGCCGCTTCACCCTGCGGCGGATCTACCCGGGCACGTCCATGCTGCGGGTCTACAAGCAGAACGGCAGCCGGCTCGATTCGATCGATGCCAGGACATTCACGGCCCCGTGGGAAACCACCACGAATACCGCCCAGGTGCTCGGCGACCTGGTGCTGCTGGGCATGCCGTCGTACAACGACATCGCGGTCTCGCTCAGCGGTTTCAGTTCCCCGAACACCTTGGGCACCAGCACATGCAAATCCAACTTCGGATTGCTGAATTCAATCAACACAAGTTCCAATACGACGACATTCTTCCCGTTGTCCTGGAGCGGCAACCACTTCAGTGCAAGCGCGTCGAGCGGTTACGGTGGCACCGCTGCCTCGGGGTACCCCTATACCGCGAGCGAGTCGATGTCGATCAGTGGCACCCTCACGGTGATGCGCGCCGACTCGGTGTGGGTCACCCTCACGGGGTCACAGAGTCTGCGCATCGAGGAACTCGTCCCTGGTCCTCCACCAGTCCCGCAGCTCGCCGTCCAGGAGTCGATCACATTCTCGCTGGGGAGCATGGCGCTGGCCAGCAACGGCAGCAACCCAGCGACGTACCGGGGCACCCTCCACGGCACTCCGGCTGCCATCACGATGCTGTCCGCGAACCCCTCGTACTTCAACCAGAGTACTATCATCCCGACGTTCTTCCCGTATTCGTGCCACAGCTACACGCTGAACCCCGCCAACGCCGATGTGCAGGTGACTTTGCGGATCAGGTAAGCAGTGCGTAACACGGCAACGGCGCCGGCGGCTCTCCCGAGCCGCCGGCGCCATGTCGTCCCCCACTTGCCGCTCACGCAACAGCGGCGGGCCGTTCCTCCAGCGGCGCCTGCTCACCAACTTCCAGCAGGTGCCGGACGATCGCCTCG
>JANYAG010000037.1 GCA_025361465.1 Gemmatimonadota bacterium | reverse complement strand
TAGCCCGCGAAGGCCACCACCTGGATCACGCCGCCCGCCTTGGCGAGGGCCTTCAGCTGGTCATCATCGAGGTCGCGCGACACGTCGCAGATGGTGCGAACCGCCGAGTGCGAGGCGATCAGGGGTGCCTTGCTGAGCGCGAGTGATTGGGTGAAGGAACCGCGTGACGGGTGAGAGACGTCGATCATGATCCCCCACTTATTGAGCTCGGCGACCACCTTCTTCCCCAACGGAGAGAGTCCGTCACCCCAGAGGTAAAATCCGTCGCCTTCGCCGGTGTTCGAATCGGAGAGCTGGTTCGGGTTGTTGTGCGTCAACGACAGGTACCGGGCGCCGCGCTGGTGGAACTCCTTCACCCGGGTGATGTCGGTCCCGATGCCGTAGCCGTTCTCGACACCCATGAACGCCACCTTCTTGCCGCTGGCGTAGATCCGGCGCGCATCGGCGGCGGAATACGCAATCGCGATCCGGTCCGGCGCGATCTGCTCGGCAAAGCGGTGCACGGCGTTGAACTTGGCGGTGTCCTCGGCGTAGGCCCTGGCAAACCCGGCGCTGTCCTGGCTGGCGCCCCGCGCCGGCTGGCCGACGTAGATCGAGAAGAAGATGGCGTCGAGGCCACCCTCTTCCATCTTGGGCAGGTCGACCTGGCCGCCCAGGCGGTTGCAGTAGTTCGCCTGGCCGATCTGGAACTGGCCCGCACTGATGTCCACATGCGTATCCATCGTCATCACGCGTTCGTGAATGGCCTTCGCCCGGAGGGTGATGGCATCGTCGAACGGCATGGGCGCGTAGTTGGGCTTGGGTTTGGGATCGCAGCCCTGCTGGGCCGTCAGCGGCACCGTGAGCGCGACAAGCAGACCGAAGGCGATCGTGGCCGAACCGTGCTTCATGTCAGGACTCTCTCGAGGAGGGTGATGGCCCGCCGGGAGGGTCGCTGGTGCTTGCAAGGACGCTGGTGGTGGACCATTATCTCCCGGTTCCCGGCAACCGGTGCAGGGGTCCCTGAACGTAACGCCGTCTCGGGGTTTCGTAAGCCACGGCCGGTGACCGATTTGGCACCCCCCCGTTGTCGGTGCCAGCACCCAACTCGGAGCCTCGATGCGGAAACGAATCCCCGTCCTGCTGGCAGCCCTCGCGGTCGTGGTGACAACCGCAGCCTGGCGCGGATCGCCTTCCCCCGCCGGGCGATTCTGGTTTATCCAGCTCACCGATCCCCAGTTGGGGATGTATCGCGCGGACAGCGACTTCGTCCAGGATGCCGCCAACCTGGAGTTCGCCATCGCCGCGGCCAACCGGCTGCATCCGTCCTTCGTGGTGATCACCGGCGACCTGGTGAACAGGCCCGGCGATCCGGCCCAGGTCGCTGAGTATCATCGCATTGTCGGCAAGCTCGATCGCAGCATCGCGCGGTATGATCTCCCCGGCAATCACGACATCGGCAACATCCCGACGCCCGCGAGCATTGCGCTCTATCGGAAGCAGTTCGGCCCCGATCACTATGTCTTCCGCTCCGGTTCGCTGGTGGGTGTGGTGCTCAACTCCTCGCTGCTGCAGCAGCCGGACAGCGCGCCCAGGGAGGACGCCGTCCAGGAGAAGTGGCTCGGCGACACTCTGGCGGTGCTCAGTCGCGAACCGGGTGTCCAGCTCGTCGTCTTCCAGCATCATCCCTGGTTCCTGGCCGACCCCGGCGAAGCCAATCAGTACTTCAACATTCCGATCGAGAAGCGGTCACGCTACCTCGCGCTCTTCAAGCGCTACGGCGTGCGTTACCTCTTCAGTGGGCACTACCACCAGAACGCCATCGCGCACGACGGCCCGATCGAGATGATCACCAGCGGACCGGTGGGGAAGCCCTTCGGTGACACAAGGTCCGGCATGCGCATTGTCATGGTCACCGACTCGGGACTGGCCCATCGCTATGTGGAGTTCGGTGATCTTCCCAATCGCCTCCCGGTCCTCAAGTAGACCAACGGAGGTCGTCGTGGCGCTGCGCGCAGGCAGGTATCGGTTGATCCTCCAGCGCCTCGCGTGCTTCAGCGCCGTCGTCCTGCTCAGCGTCACCGCACTCGGCGCGCAGCAGCCCGACAGCAGCACGTCGCGCGAGGTCGTGCCCGGGGTGACGCACCGGCATTTGGTCTTCAATCGCGGCCCCTGGTCGGTGAACGTGCTTGAGGTGGACCTCAGGCATGCCGAGCTGACCGTGGTGGCTGCGCGCGCGGACGACCGCTTCACTGGCCGCGAGAAGGTCAGCGACATCGTCGCGCGCTCATCGACCGATACCACGCGGGTGATTGCCGCGGTCAACGCCGACTTTTTCAACCTCGCGACGGGTGAAAACGAGAACAACCAGGTCCTCGCCGGCGAAATCTGGAAGGCGCAGCACATCACGGCTGCTCCCGCCGATTCGCATCGCACCGTGCACTCCCAATTCGGCCTCACCACCAGACAGCAACCGGTGATCGACCGCTTTGTCCTGCAGGGGGTGGTTGTGCCCGCGCGCGGCGGCTCTTTGCCGCTCGATGCCGTGAATGCCTGGCCCGACTCCAACGCCTTCGTGCTCTACACCAGTCGCATCGGCCTGATGAGTCCGGCCGACTCGGCGGGTCGTCACCAGACCGTGGTGCCGCTGGCGCTGGTCGGCCGCCGCGGCGATACCCTCGTCTACCGCCTGATCGGCAAGCCGCGCACCTACGGCGCTTCGCTCAGCGCGGGTGCGGCGATCGCCGCTGGTGGGACGGGTCTGGCGAGGTTCGCAGCACTCGGTGACAGCGGAGCCACCATCCGCGTGGTCCTTGGCTTTGTGCCCGATCGCGGACCGCTGCGCGAGGTGGTGGGAGGCTGGCCGCGACTGGTGGTGCATGGGCGCAGTGTCGTCGACAGCGCCGATGCGAGCGAGGGCACCTTCCCGCGCTTCTCCGTAACGCGGCACCCGCGCACCGGCGTCGGCTTCTCCCGCGACAGCACCACCCTCTACCTGATCACCGTCGATGGCCGCCAGGAGTCGAGTTCGGGGATGTCGCTGGTGGAGTTCGCCGACCTGATGCTCTCGGTTGGCGTCTACGAGGGACTGAACCTCGATGGCGGTGGCTCGACGGCGATGGTGGTGGAGGGCCACCTCGTCAACCGCCCCTCCGATCCCGATGGCGAGCGCACCGTCGGTAATGCCCTGCTAGTGGTCCAGCGGAAGCCGCGGCCGTAGGCGTCCATGGTGTCTCAGCTCCACGCCGAATCAATAAGGCCCGTGCCGCTTGCGCGACTCGGAGCAGGTTCGCACTGGGTCACTGGCATGCTCATCAGCGTGGCGTTGGCATTCCTGGAGCCAGTGGTGGGTTCCGCCGCCGATTCCGACGAGTGCCACTTCGATCTCAGGGTCACGGAATACCTATTGCCCCCGCTCGCCGAGCTTGGCGCCTTCATCGGAAGCTTGTTTCCCAGGGACTGAGCCACCCATCGCTAATCGGGATAAGGGACGCTACGCCCAAGACACGGATCTGAACTTCTCCACCCCGGGAGGCAAGGGCGGGCAACGTTGAGGTAGTGCCAGCCCAATGGCTGAACGGGCCGCTCCAAAATGGCGAGGCGAGGCCTGCTGATTGCCGCTCGGGCCAAATAGACTTGGCCGCGAATGCCACGTGACCGAGTTGGGAATGGAAGCGGGCAATCCCCCACGGGAGGTAGGGAGTAACCCCATGACGGGTTGTTGGACCAACTCCTATTGTGCTGATGTGAGCACCCTCGCACTCCGCGGATCCCCACTGCCAATTGTGCGAAGAGAAGTTCCTCACGGGAGATGCACAATGTGGAAGTCGGTCGTGGGTCTAGTGTTTGTCCTCTGTCTTTGCTCCTGCAGTCCGACCGACATCAGCACGGGACCAAGTTCGGCCCGCGCCGCGCGCGACGGCGATATTCAGCCGATGTGCATCCTTGGCTGTCACGACCCCGACCCAGCTCCTGATTCTGCCGGATACTACTTCGCGGGATACAGGTTCACTTGGGAGGGGTGCACCAATCCGGATATCGACGTCGATGAGGATGGCCTCTTAGATGACTGCGAGTACACACTTGCGGATGCCTTTGCCCCGCTTGCCTCCTTTGGGGATGCTGATGACGTCAGAAGGGAGACGCGTTGGGCAGCTCGGTGGGACGATGGGCAGAGCGTCTACATCGCCTACCTATTCGGTTACTGGCTTGATATGGGTGACACCGAAGGCAGTCACCAGATGTGCTTCGGGCTCGAACCATTTCCGCCATTTGTGCTTCTTGGAGTGGAAGGGTGTAACGGCCACCTTGGTGACTCCGAGTACATTGTGCTGCGAGTGCAATACAACGGTGACACACATCATTGGTACTTGACCAGTGCGTGGTATTCAGAACACGGAGCTGGTGACGCATTCTTCATGCCCTACCAATGGACGGGCGGTCCGATTGATAACGATGCAATCGAGTTGACCTTCCCCGAAAAGTACCTCGGTTATCCTAAGGTGTGGGTCGCGAACGGCAAGCACGCGAACTACGCTACGAGAGCGCAGTGCAATGCTGGGGGCACCCTCTGGGCTGATGACTGTTCTGGGGACCGAATTGAGGAGCGCGTTTTCGTTGGACTTGACGCCAACGTTGGTTCGAGTACACACCAGCTTATCGATTGCGTGGGCACAGCCGATTCGAGTCATCCGGCATACTCGGGGCACTATCTGGAGTGCTACTGGACAGAGAAGCCTTTCGAAGGGTGGTTCCCCGCCACGTCAAATCCCAGTACAGTTTCATACAGTTTCATTCTGCTTTCTTTCGGATTCTGACAATGCGAATCAAGAGCGGCGCCCATGGCAGCAGGCCGCTGCCCCTTGTACACACTGTAGGACGCTTGCGGGAGTCTGTGTAAACACTGGCGACAGAAGTCGCTGCGTCTTCGAGGCACATGTGGACCGGCTCGTGACCATTTCACGAACAGCGTGGGCTTGCCGGTATACCTGAAAGCTAGGATCAACCGACGGAGGTTTGCGACATGTTTCTGTCACTACCTGAGGCATTGGGTCCCACGCGAAGAATGGCAAGTGCCTGCAGGCGGAGAGTAGTCCAGTCGACAGTCCTAGTGGCGTTCGCTGCTTGCTGCCGCGGTACGCCCGTGGCGCCTGTGGCGGCCCAGGGCCCCGGGCCGCGCGGCCTGACCCATCAAGCCTCCGTGGTGCCTCGGCTCCACGTCGAATCCAACAGATCCGTGCCCCTTGCACGACCCGGCGCAGGCTCCCACTGGGCCACTGGCATGCTCATGGGCGTAGCGGTCGCGTTCCTGGCGCCTGTAGTGGGTTCTGGCGCCGACTCCGACGAACGCCACTTCGATCTCCGGGTCACTCAATACCTGTTGCTCCCACTCGCCGCGCTTGGCGCGTTTATCGGAAGCTTGTTTCCCAGGGACTGAGCCACCCATCGCCAATCGGGAGCCGTAACGCTTGCCTCTGGCGCGCGATGGCGCCACGTTACTCGCGCGGACTTTCACCCAGAGGGACAATGAAGAACAAGCGGCTCGATGCCCTGATCAAGAAGGCGGCGGCCCAGGCCACATCCGACAAGGCCCGCAAGCCCCGGTTTGTCGACCCGACCCTGGCGGCCACCTCCAAGCCGGACCCGGGCGACCCCGAGGAGCGGAAGCATTTCTTCAAGGAAATGAAGCGGCGCGAGTTCTGATCGCGCCGTTTCACTTGACCGGGAGGCCGATGGTGCGAATGCCATGGCTGCTGTTGGGGGCGGCGCTGATTGGCGCCTGCCACAGTGCGCCGCCCGCGAAGCCGCCTCTGACCCAGCGCGAGAAGGACAGCATCGTCGGCGCGTCGCGGCTGCCTGGAGCATCCGGCGTTCGGGGTGCCCAGCGCGTGGCCGACTCCGCTGCCGCGCGTCGGGCCCGGGCCGACTCGATCTCGCAGGACTACTAACCGACGTGTCATCCCTCGCGCAGCGGGGGATCTCCAGAGCTGGATTATGCGTTGAGCCCAGAGGCCCCACCCTGCGGGCGGGGTGAGCCCGCCTCGAATTGATGGACACCGCATCTGCCCTGGTATTCAGGGCACAGAGGTGTCTCATGCCGAAGGTTCGCCGTGCCCACGGTCCGGAGTTCAAGACCAAAGCGGTGCGCCAGATCACCGAGGGTGATCGCCCCATTTATCCAGTCGCTCCGAATCTCCTAGCCCGGGCCTCTGCCGTCGACGCTCACGCCCGGGCCGGTCTGCGGCGGCGACCGGCGCGCCACCTGGATGGATGGTACCATCGCGAGGGGCGGCACTCGTCGCTCGATTACGTCGGTCTGATGGCGTACGAACAGCAGCTCATGCGAACTGCCTAACCCCGCTGTCCACTAGATCGAGGCAAGACCAGTCGAGGGAGCTTCAGTCATCATCGATCTACCTGGTTGTGCAGCTTGTCAACTAGTGAGGCAACTGCGGAAGCTTGAGAAACGCATACTCGTGCCCCGACTTGCTTACTGTGAGTTGGCCGCCGACAAAGGTTCCCGTCATCGTACCCGCCCCACCGGAGTCGACGAGCGCCAGCGTCCGACCGTCCCACGCGTATCTCCCACTGGAGAAATTGGATTGGATCTGCTGTGATGTGCCGCCAGAGTATTGAAAGTAGCGAACGATGTCCCACTCGTATGCACCGATCGGCGTATTCCAACCAACTTGCAAGAGTCCCCCACGGATTGTTATGGCCGTGCCGGTTGAGTCCGTGTGGCCGCAACACGGAAGATTCCAGATCCCATCGATCCCGATGAGCGTATACTGTCCTGAGACGCTCTCACTCCTTGTTGCTCCTGTCGTTATTTCACCACACGCAATTGCGGCGGTGGCGACGACAATCGTGGCGGTCGCCCAACGCGCAAGCATGTTCATCCCCCTGTTCACCGACACAAGTCTTCCAGCGCACGGCGCACCTGCAACCGGCGCTCTACGGGATGTAGTACTTTGCCACTGCATGTGTGCCATGAGAATCAGTCACGGTACTTCGCAGACTGTCCCCAGTCATGGTCCAGTAGAGGGCTTGGTCCGAGCCCACATAATTCCATCCACGCAAAACCGTCTTCGGCCCTACCCGGTTCGCACGACCAGTCCTGAGATTATCCCCGCCTCCACCTCCGTCGCACTCGAGAGCACAGAACTCCCAATAGTAGGTATAGTCAGGGTATCCTCCCGAAGGATCGGCAACAAACGTACTGAGATAGGAGTAGTACACGATCGTGTTCGACAACGCTGGAGGCGTGTTGTGATAGAGGTCTGTGGTCGTACTCGTGCTCGCGATATCGAATCCACACGATGGGTTGGGGTTGTTTATGATCGTGTGAGCCCACGAAGGTGTTGGGTGCCCTC
This sequence comes from Gemmatimonadota bacterium, assembly GCA_025361465.1. GTDB lineage: Bacteria > Gemmatimonadota > Gemmatimonadetes > Gemmatimonadales > GWC2-71-9 > Palsa-1233. The sequence goes on along the minus strand of JANYAG010000037.1, from coordinate 50 downwards.
CATTCTGATCAACGAGCGCGATACCTCGATAGAAGATCCCTGCAACTGGA
>JANYAG010000354.1 GCA_025361465.1 Gemmatimonadota bacterium | reverse complement strand
GTCCGGGTGTCGATTGTCGACAGTGTGGCCGGTGTGCTGGGCGGAGGCGTGGTCGAATATCCGGTGATTCGTCGGCGCGATGATCCCGATGTCGCGACCCAGCCGCACGCGACCCACATGAAGGCCCTGTCCGAGGCGATGGCGCTGGCGCTGGCCGATGCGGGCGTGTCCGGTGCCGTCGTCAAGTCGATCGCGCTCGACACCACCGGATCGACCGTCGTGCCGGTTGGTGAAGGGCTGCAGCCGATCGACGATTACTACCTCTGGTGTGACCACCGCGCTGCGGCGGAGGCGTTGCGGATCACCGAGGTAGCGCACGAGATGGATCTGCCTGCCATCCGGTACTGTGGCGGCGTGTACTCCTCGGAGTGGGGCTTTGCCAAGCTATTGCACTGGCTGCGCCACAACCCGGATCGTCGTGGCGAATTGGTGACAGCCCTCGAACACTGTGACATGGTCGCCGCCGAGCTGTGCGGCATCACCAATCCGGCCGAGATCTCCCGCAGCATCTGCGCGATGGGACACAAGTGGCTCTGGAACGAGGAGCACGGCGGACTTCCGCCCGACGTCTTCCTCCGGGCCGTTGACCCGCTCTTCGCCGGCGTGCGAGGCATGCTGGGCGGGCATTATCGCACGTCGGCCCACCTCGCCGGCACGCTCTGCCCCGAGTGGGCGGCGCGCCTCAAGCTCGAGGTCGGGATCCCCATCCCGGTCGGGGCGTTCGACGCGCACTGGGATGCGATCGGCGCCGGCATCGCCGAGGGCGATGTGGTGAACGTGGTCGGGACCGCCACGTGCACCATGGCGATCGCGCGGGAAGTCGGTGAGATCCCGGGCGTCTGCGGTGTGGTCCAGGGGTCGATCCATCCCGACTTCGTCGGCATCGAGGCCGGACTCTCGGCGACAGGCTACCTCTTCGAGGCCATCGCCAAGCGGTCGAATACCACCGTTGGCGCGCTGGGCGCGGAGCTCTCTTCGTATCGCGCCGGCCAGACGGGCTTGCTCCGCATCGGCTGGGACAATGGTGATCGCACCGTGCTGGTCAATCCCCGGCTCGGTGGTGTCGCGCTGGGGCTCAACCTCAACACCACCGCGGCCGATGAACTCTTCGCGGCGATCGAGGGAACGGCCTTCAACACCCGCATCATCCTCGAGCGGATGGCCGAGCACGGGGTGCCGATCCGGCGGGTGATCCACGGCGGCGGCATTCCGCAGAAGAACGAGGTGTTGAACCAGGTCTATGCGTCGGTGTTCAACAAGCCGATCCTCGTCCCGGAGCGGCCGATCACCTCGCTCGGCTCGGCGATCTTCGCGTTCATGGCGGCGGGGGCATTTCCCACCATCGCCGATGCGCAGCGCGCGCTCTGTCCGCCGTACCGCGCGGTCCAGCCCGATCCAGCAGCAGTACCAGTGTACGAGCAGCTGTTCGCCCTCTACCGCAAGGGTTATTTCGGGATGGGAGATCTTGCTGCATCGCCGACGGCAATCGGTGATGTGTTGCCGAAGTTGCGGGAGATCGCGGCGGGTGCGCGGGCGTCACGCTGAATTCAGGGCGGGTCGCAGCACCTTGAGGGCGTTCCGGTTCGGGCGCCGTGTTGCACTTCAAACTTGAAATCAGCCGGCCCCTACTTTCCCTTCGGGAAATAGCGCACCCCCGGCAGGCCTTCGAAGTCGGCGTCCATGGTCCAGAGCGTGGCGTGGAACTGTTGAGCCGTCGCGAAGATGATGCTATCGGCGAGGGGAAGCTTGTGCTCCACGCCAATCTTCGCCGCACTCAGGGCCAAACCGCTATCAAGGGGCACGATCTGGCCCTGATGCAACAGCGCTCCGGTCTGAAGGGCCGCATCCTCTCCCCGTTGCTGCATCACGCGCCGCGTCACCTCGAGCAGCACGATCGTAGGGACAAGCAAATCGTCCTCGGCCTCGATCGCCGCAGCAAATCGTCCGGCGTGCGGCCCCCCCGCGAAGTACTCTAGCCACGCCGAGGAGTCGATGAGGTTCACACGCGATCCCGATCACGGGCAACGGTGGTGTCGATGCCCTTGAGGAACCCTCGCATCGCCCGCATCGACCGCACCGGGATGAACTCAATCCGGTTCTGATAATGGAGCGCCTGCACCTTCTGGCCCGGCTCAAGGCCCATGGCCTCCCGAATGGCGCGAGGAATGACCACTTGGAACTTGGGGGAGACGGTCACGACCGACATATCGACCTCATCGATACGAGTATCGTACAACGATAACTCTATCGATCGCA
>JANYAG010000312.1 GCA_025361465.1 Gemmatimonadota bacterium | reverse complement strand
TGATCGTGCTTCCAGTATTCCACGGCGGCGAAGAAGCCGACCGGGAGCAGCAGGGCGCCGAGGGACGTCCCGATGGCGGTGTGCATCGGCATCTTCACCAACCGCAGGCCAACCATGATCAGCACGCCGCCGCCGATGCCGAAGATGCCGGCGAGCACACCGGCCGCCAGGCCAAGTCCAAGCAGGAATGCGGGCATCTAGAACACCACCTCCAATCCAAAGCGTATGATGCGGGGCGGGCCATAGACGAACAGGGGCGCGGTGTAGTCCTTCGCCGCCGCCAGGTAGAGCGGGTACAGCTCGGTTCTCCCCGAGAGCACGCCATCGCTGTTGAGGTCGGCCCAGCGCCGATAGCGCGGCGACTCATACGGAATCGCGCCCGGATTGGCGTTGTAGGCGGCGTCGGCCAGCTGGGTGATGGTGGCATTGGATGGCGTCGGCAAGCCGGTATCGCGGCGGACGCTGGGCTGGTTGAGGCGATTGGTCAGGTTGCGCATGTCGAGGTAGAGCCCGCCGTTGAGCCGGCCGAACCGCACCGGGCGGCGCAGCAGCATGTCGATGCTCCACTGCGCCGGCAGTCGCTGGCCATTGATCGGGCCGAGCAGCGTGTCGCCCAGCGTGCTCGTGAGCGTGTAGGGAAGCCCCGAGGCGTAGCGGCCCACCAGCGCCCCGGAGATCAGGCCGAACGGCCGGGTCCCGAAGAGCTTCGGGCCGGCGGCGGGTTTGGTTTCCACATCGACGGCGCCGATCACCGAAAGGCGCCGATCGTAGTCGAGGGGGAACTGGTTGCGGCCGGCGCTGAGCGTGTCGTGCGTGACCGGATCAATGGTCACCAGCCGCCGCAGTTCGAAGGCGTTGGTGACCGTGGCCTCGGCGCGTTGGGCCACGAAGGCGAGGCGCACCCCGATGCCGTTGTGCCGCTCGCGCTCGAAGATCACCTCCGCCCCGATCACTTCGCCGATGTCGGCGTTGACGAAGACACTCGAGTCCGGGTTGACATTGATCGGCGCCGACGACACCAGTCCGTTGAGGCGCTTGTCGTACACATTCACCTTGATGGTCGAGCGCTCCCGCAGACGCATCCGGACGCTGAACTCGAATTGGGTGGCCGACTCGAAGCCCAGGTTCGGGTTGCCCTGGCGGAAGCGGCCGGTGCGCGTGCTGTCATCGAAGGCGGCATCAATGAGGTATTGCAGGTCCGGGGGCTGTGAGAACTTGCCGATGCTCGCGACGAAGGTGGCGTTCTTCAGCACGGTCGACACGCCGATGCGCGGGTTGAGCGACGAGCGGGCGCCGAGGGTCGAGTTGTGCAGGTCGCCGCCCGGGCTGAAGGCGTCGTAGCGGAGGCCGGCCGTGATGGCCAGGTCGCTTGCGCGGATCTGCGCCTCGCCGTAGGCAGCCGAAATCGATGGGGCGAAGGCGGACGCGGTTGGATGGGGCACCGTGTCGCCGACCGGGAGGAAGGCGAGCACCCGCTGGAACGTCTTGACATCCTGCGCCGCGTTCATGCCGCCGAAGTAGAGGTCGACGTTCGGCGCGGCCGACCAGCTCATGTCGAGTTGGGTCCGCCATTCGGTGAACCGGTTCCACGAGATCTCGCCGTGGGAGGCGCCACCGCGGAAGAAGGCTGGCACACCCCAGGGCGAGTTGCTGGAGAACTGGGGCGGTACAAATCCGCCCACCGGGCTGCGCGTACTGATGGTGTCCTGGGCCTTGGCCAGCGCCTCGCCCTGAATCGTCAGTCCGTGCCCGGTGAACGCGCCGAAGGCATAGTCCGGCGCCGCGACGGCGCCACGGACGAAGGAGCGATCGAACCAGCCGACCCGCAGGTCACCGAGGAAGGGGTGATTGCTGTGCTGGTTCGGCAGCAGCTGCACCTGCGACGTCACCAGCGTGCCGTCGGTGCGGCTGCCCGGGCCGAAGTTCGGGTCGTACTTGTATTGCTGGTCGAAGAGGTAGCGCTGATCCCGCGACAGCAGTCCGAAGACGCGGCCAACCACGCGATCGCCGATCGGCATGGTGAGCTTGCCGCCGCCTGTCCAGACCTCGCCGCTGTTGTGCGGCAGCGGGGCCGGGGTGCTGAACCGGGGATCCCGCGGATCGGTCGGTGCCGGCGCGTTGGTCGGATCGGCATCGAGCTGCGCGGACAGGTCGATCACTCCGACGAAGGTGGTGCGTCCGAGCAGCGGGCCGTCGGCGGAGAGGATCAGGCGATCGAGGCCGAGATCGGCCTTGCCGCTCAACGGCCGATCCGTCTCGTAGGCGGTGCGTCCGTGCCATGCCTCGCCACCGTCACGGGTGGTCACGGTGATCAGGCCGGAGATGGCCTGGCCGTACCGGGCCGAGAAGCCGTTGGTGATCAACGAGGCTTCGGTGATCATGTCGGTCGGCAGGTGAATGCCGATCGATCCGGTGGAGGCGTCGAGCTGGTTCTTCACCCCGAAGCCGTCGAGCACGAACGCCTGTTGCCCGATCCGTCCGCCGCGATAGCTCCCGCCGACCACGCCGGCCTGCATCGAAATGGCATCTTCCAGCGTGCTCACCGGCAGGCGTCGCAAGTCTTCCTGGGTGATGCGCTGTTCCGAGGCGGTCGCCATCGGATCAAGCACCGGATCCTGCACGCCGACGGCCACCAGTTCGGAGAGCTTCACCGCCACCGGCGCGAGCCGGGCATCGACCCGGGTGAGCTCGCCGGCACGCACCACGATCTGGTCGCGCCGAGAGGGGTGGTAGCCGGGCAACGTGAAGGCGAGGGAGTGCACGCCGGCGGGGACACTCCGCAGGCGCCATTCGCCGCCACTGTCGGTGACGGTCTGGAAGCGATTGCCATCGAGTCGCACCTCGACACCACGGATCGAGTGGTTGTCGCTCGCATCGGTCACTTTTCCGACCAGTCCGCCAACGCCTTGCGCGGGGAGCCGCGAGGTCAACGCCAGACCCAGCACCAGCAACAAGCGGATGCTCCGATGGTCGTGGAGGTGCATCACGGCAGGATTCCCTTGAACAGGTAGAGATCGCCCAGCGCGGAACTCGCAGTGTGGAGCCGTCCGGCCGTGCCGCCAACCTGGACGATGATGTCGGTGCCGTTCGGCAGGAGCAGTGGCGAGGCGTACATGCCACCGTTGCCGAGCCCTGTATTGGTCCGGCGAAGTGCGCTGGCACCGGAGGTGAGGTTGACACGGAACAGTGTCCCGGCCGGCGAATTGAGGTTGGGGAAGACGTCGAGCGATGGGTTCGGCAGCAGCACCAGCTGGTCGGTGGCCACGAGGCAGGTGACGTCGCGGCAGGCGATTCCGACGATGGTGTTCTGTGAGCCGACGGTGCTCAGGAGTACCGGGGTGCCGCCGTTCGCCGCCACGCCCTGCAGCGCGTTGCTGCCACGCCGGGCGAAGACCACCGCCGTGCCACCCTCCGCGAGGGCAAACACGTTCGCCCCGTCGGTGCCGCTGATGGCCGTCAGCGTGACGCCCGCGCCATCGATGTGACCGCGCACCACGAACTTGCCGATGAAGGCGGAGTCATCGAGCGCGCAAGATCGACAGTGCGGCACCGGCAGGTACTCCTCCGCCAGTCCGATGAAATCCACCGGGCCAGTCCAGGCCAGGTCCGCGAGCCAGTCGACGGAGGTTCCCCCGATCGAGATGGGGAACGCGACCAGTTTCCGGCGGGTGAACGGCCGCGCGCTGTCCGCCAGCCAGAGCGCCTTGGTGGTGGGCACTTCCGTTCCGACGTGGGCGGTGACTTCCTGGTAGAGGAGCCGACCGTCACGCCCCAGGGCAAAGGCGGTGAAGGAGTCGGTTGAGTCGCCGTGACCGGCCTGATTGTCGCACATTTCCCAGAGTCGCGTGCCGCCACCCGGCGGCAGCAGCCCGACACAGCGGTCGTGATCGGCGCGTCCGGGAGCGACATAGGCATAGAGGACGCCGGCGCTGTCCTCGGTCCAGCTGGGCCAGTAGTCCTGGTCGCTGTTGTAGGTCAGGCGGACATCCGTTCCGCTCACCAACGGCACCGTCTCGAGGTTCGAGCCGGTGACGAACGGATCGGAATGGCTGCAGGCGAGTCCGGCGGCGAGCACCAGCGATGCCACGAAGGCGAAGGATCGACGATGCGTCGGCATGAAGTGTTTGGTCCCTGCATAAGGAGAGGCGGAGGCTGGGCCGATGCCGAGGGCTGTCGTTTCAACCTAACCCGGCGCGCCGGAGGCGCCAGCCGGGGCTGCGGTGGGACGGGCGCGTGCGGTCAGCCGAAGATGCCGAGCTTGGTGGGCCCCGTGAAGCCGGGAAATATCTGGGCAATGTCCGCCGGTCCGAGGGCGCCCTGCAGCGCATCGCTGAAGACGGAGCGGAAATCAGTGGTGACGGCGAGGTCGCGCCCTTCGTAGCGCTGTTGCGGCGCCAGCCCGGGCCACTGGCCGTGGACCTTCCCGCCGTGCACGTCGCCTCCCATGATCATCATCGCCGTGCCGTGGCCGTGATCGGTCCCGCCCGTGCCATTCTCCTGCACCGTACGACCGAACTCGCTCATCGTGAGGACGACCACGTCGCGCATCCGGTCGCCGAGATCGGTGTTGAACGCACCAAGGGTCTTGCCGAGCTCATCGAGGCGAGTCGCCAGCTGTCCTTGATCACTCCCCTGATTGACGTGCGTGTCCCAGCCCCCGACATCGACGAAGGCGATTTCGACTCCGAGGCCGGCGCGAATCAACTGGGCGATCTGCTGCATCGACTGGCCCAGCTTGCCGGTGGGGTATTGGGCGCCGTTGGCGGGCGGGTTCGCCGAGGGGTTGGCGGTCTTGAGCATCCGGATTGCCTCGAAACTCTCCGCCGATGACGACGCAATCAACCCGGTGGCCGACCCTTCGTAGAGTTCCTCGAATGCCCGGGTCAGCTTCGCCTCTCCCTCCGCGCGGGCGGCCTTGACGCCGAACGTGCGCAGGTCGTCGATCGCCAGGGCCGGTGCGCTGCCGGCCAGGGTGCGCGGCAACTGCGGACCGAACGCCACGGCCCGGAATGGCGTATTGGCGTGCTCCTCGGCGTGGCGGCAGTAGCGATTGGCCCAGCCGTCGGGTGTGCTCTTGACGTCCGGTGTGCCCGACTCCATGAAGTCCTGCGCGTCAAAGTGCGAGCGCGTGGTCGATGGCGAACCGACGGCGTGGACGATCGCCAGCGATCGCTGGTCCCACAGCGGCTTGAGTGGTGCGAGGCGCGGATGGAGCGCGAACATCCCGTCGAGCGGCAGGAGCTGCTCCTTCGGCAGCACGATCCGCTGCCGTTCCTGCCAGTAGAACGGATCCCCGGCAGGCACGATCATCGACAGCCCGTCGACGGCGCCCCGCTGGAAGAGAATGACGAGGGTTCGTCCCGCAGCTCGCCCGCCGGCGCTCCGCAAGGCGTACGCGGCCCGATCGAGGAAGAGCGGGTCGGCTCCAAGCGAGAGCAGCGCGAGGCCGCCCGCCTTCATGAACGCGCGTCGATTGATGGTCATTGCCGCTGAAACTCCGGTCCGCCGAGGGCGAGTCCGACAGCGAGGGCCCGCGCCGCGCCCGGGTCGGCCACCTCGGCGAGCTGTTTCAGGATCACTTCGCGGGTATGACTGGTCATCGCCCCGGACAGGATCGACCGATTGACCTGGTCCACCAGGACGGCATGGTCCGGCGTGAGTGGTACGACGCCTTCGAGGTCGATGACAACGCCAGGCAGGCGTCCCGACGCCAGTTGCACCGCAAAGTTCATCCGGGCGAGCAGCGCGCCGCTGTTGACCCAGTCTTCCTCGCTCTCGCCGTAGCCGTTCGGGGTTTGCTTCTGGAACAGGGGCTCGCCCAACTGGGCGATGCGCTGTGCCGTGCGGGGTGTGGGATCCGGCGTGCCGCCCAGGGCACGCACGGCGCTTACCACGAACTCGAGCGGGGTCTTCACCTTGCTCTGCACGTTGCGCGGGGCCCAGAAATCCGGCGAGAGCACGATGGCCCGCACGACCTCCCGGATATCACCCTTGCTCCGTTTCCACGCTCGGACGGCGTCATCGATGCAACCGTCCGGTGCCGCGTCAGCGACGAATCGGGCGCACAGTTGCGCACTGACGTGGTGCATTGTCGCGGGACTGGAGGCGAGCAGCCGGAGCAGTCGCATCCCTTCGTCTTCACCATGATTGGCGGGGAACTTCTCGCCCAGCACCACCTTGGCACCTTGATCGTGCGCCGCCGCGCGGAAGGCGAAGCTGCCATCGCGACGGTCGACCCCCCAGCCGGTCAGGATGCGCGCGACGTTGATCACGTCCTGCTGCGTGTAGCCACCATCCACGCCGAGGGTGGGTAACTCCATGAGCTCGCGGGCGTAGTTCTCGTTCAGCCCCCGGGGCGCGTTCTGCCGGAGGCGCGCCATCTGGGCCGAATCGACCGCCCGCCGCTGGGGCAGGTTGAACGCGGGACGGCGGCTCCTCGGAATGAGCACGACCCCGGGCCGATTCCGATCAGCCTGCATCTGCTCCATCGCCAGCAGGCGCAGGTCGGAATTCGCAGCCACGCTCTGGGCATTGTCGAGGTAGAGCAGCATCGCCGGGCTCTTGGCGGTGGCGATCAGCAGTTCGTCGAAGCGGCCGAGGGCGTGGGCGCGAAGGGTCGCTTCGAGGTACTCGGGAAAGAACGGCCTGTCCTGGTTCTTGCCGATGAAGACGTTGAAGTGATTGGTCCAGAAATCGGCCAGGATCTCCGGCAGCTGCCGGTCAGACTGCACTGCCCGGACGACGGTGACGCTGGCGAGCTCGCCAAACAAGAATCGAAGATCCTGGCGGCCATCCTGCTGGTTCTGTCGCAGCAAGTCGAGCGCCTGCATCCGCGCCGTCGAGTCGACGATGGCCTGCGCTCGCTGGACCTGGGCTTGCTGTCGCTGCTGCATGGCCTGCAACTGGACGGGGGTGGTGTGCAGGATGTCCAGCCCCGACTCGATCTCCTTGAGCGCCGGGTCCCCGATCTCGGTGAAGCCCAGCTGCTGGTTAATCCACTTCAGGACGCCTTCGCGGGCGACGGCCTCAACCTCCCCGGGCAAGGCGCCGTAGGAGAGGCGGTTGAGGACGTGGCGGGCCGAGTCCAGCGACGTCATCGGGGCCTGGGCCGCCGCTCCCGGAGCCAGCAGGAGCCCAATGCCAATCGCAAAGGAAATATGTCTCATATCTTTAAGACGGTCGGGGCCGCCGGAGGTTAGCTGTCCCCCTCGGCACCAAGGTTTGAGGCTGGTATAGTTAGGCCGCATTTTCGACTCGATCTTCCCGCCCGGGTGGCCGCGTCGACCGCGATGTGCCGGGTTTGACCTTTGGGAGAGCCACCCGCTGATGCCCCTGTTCCGGCGCCGGTCTGTCTTCCGGCTCTGCCTGCTGGCCGTCGCCCAGCTCTGCGCTTGCAGTACCGTCGGGCTGAACCTGCCGTTCGACGGGGCACCGGTTGCGCCGGACGGCTACCGCCTCAAGCCCACCCTCGGCTGGCTGACGACCCACAAGGTGACCGAGCCGGGGGCGGTGCCCGAAGGGACGATCGCGCTCAGCACCCAGCGGATCGACAAGCGGCCGGTCTGGCAACAGGTCCGCCGCCTCACGACCGACCAGGGCGATTTCGCCGATTCGATCCTCCTCGACCGCTCGACGCTGCGCCCGATCCAGACATGGCGCTGGACGCCGCAGGGCACCTATATCACCCGCTACAACCACCGGGCGGTCGAACGGGTGTTCAAATCGCCCCAGGGACAAGTCACCCGCCGGACGGAAATTCTTGATATCGAACCCTACTCGTTTCTGGGGATCGAGTTGCTGGTCTCGACGTTGTCGATGGGCGAAGGCGAGACCGGCCTGGTGCCCGTCACCATCGACACCGCGGAAGGTGGCTGGGCTTGGGTGCGCTACACCGTCATGCGTGAACTCGACATGGTCGAGCGGCCCAATGCCCGGTCGATGCCGGTATGGATTGTCGATCTCGAGGTGGCCGGGGAGCGAAGCAGGGTGTGGGTTGCCGTAGACGGCCGATCGGTGCGCCGGATCGAGCGCCTCGGCCCCGACAATGAAGTGCTGAGCACGACCCGGCGGATGTTGCTCGGCGGCCCGTAGGCCCGCCGATTACCCTGGTGCCTTTCATCACGCCGGCCTGCGGCAGCAGGCCGGCGTCGTGCATTCATGCCGCCAACCCATCAGGCGAGCAGGGTGCCTTTGACGGTGGTGATCGCCCGCCCACTCAATTGCACCCGATCGCCGACGACCGCACAGCCCACGATGCCGCCGCGCGAAGATGCCTGGAACGCCCTGAACGCCGAGCGACCGAGCACGGTGCGCCAGTAGACCGCCATGGCGCAATGCGCTGATCCAGTGACGGGATCTTCCGGAACGCCGGTCCCGGGGTAGAAACAGCGCGAGACGAAATCATGGTGGCCCGAGGTGCTGCTCGCCGTCACGATCACCCCTCGCGTGCGGATCCGCGCGATGGCCGCGAAATCCGGTGCCAGCTCGAGCACGTCCCGCTCGTCATGCAGGACACACAGGATGTCATAGGTGCTCTGCCGGACTTCCTTTGGCGTGACACCAAGTGCTGCGATCAGTCCCGCGGGTGCCACTATCGGCGCGGACGGGAGTCCCGGGAAGTCGAGCATGATCGAACCATCATCGGTGCGGTGCGCGGTGAGGAGCCCGCTCCGGCTGTGGAACCGTGCCGGGGCCTCGACGGCCAGGCGCCGCGTCTTGTAGAGGAAGTGGGCGCTCGCGAGGGTGGCGTGGCCGCAGAGGTCCATCTCTTCCACCGGCGTGAACCAGCGCAGCGAAAAGCCATCCTCCTGTGGCAGCACGAAGGCAGTTTCGGATTGCTTCATTTCGCTGGCGACGGATTGCATCCAACGGTCGGGGCGCACCGCATCGAGCAGGACCACCGCCGCCGGGTTGCCGGTGAATGGCCCTGAGGCAAACGCGTCGATCAGGTGCAGGGGAAGTGTCATGTGCTGGCGGCGCCGTCGCCCGGGGCAGCGCAGTGGCAGGCCACCTGCTGGTCGCCGACGGGCCGAAGGTGCGGTCGTTCGGTGCTGCACCGGGCATCCTTGGCCGGGTGGAAGCAGCGGGTGACGAATGGGCAGCCGATGGGCAGTGCGGACGGCGAGGGCGGATCGCCTTCCAGCACGATGCGCGTCTTCGCCTTGGTGGGATCGGGTTCCGGCACCGCCGAGACGAGCGCCCGGGTGTACGGATGACTTGGCGCACCGATCACGGCGCGCGCCGGGCCGATTTCGACGATCGTCCCGAGGTACATCACGGCGACCCGATCTGCGATCTGGTGCACCAGGGCGAGGTCGTGGGCGATGAAGAGGTAGGCCAGACCGCGTTGGGTGCGCAGGTCGAGCAGCAGGTTGAGCACCTGTGCCTGCACCGAGACGTCGAGTGCCGAGACGGGTTCGTCGCAGACAATGAAGGTCGGCGCCACGGCGAGGGCGCGGGCGATGCCGATGCGCTGGCGCTGTCCGCCGGAGAACTCGTGCGGATAACGGCTGGCGAACGAGGCGTCGAGGCCGACCTCCTCGAGCAAGTGCGATACCCGGTCGCCGATCTCTTCGCGCGGCACGATACCATGGATCTCGAGTCCCTCGGCGACCGACGCCCCGATGGTCCGGCGCGGGTTGAGTGAGGCGAAGGGATCCTGGAAGACGATCTGCATCCGTCGGCGGGCTTCGCGCAACGCGCGCGGCGTCAGGGTGGCGAGGTCGGTGCCTTCGAAGCGCACCCGGCCTGCAGTGGGCTCCTCGAGCCGCAGCACCGCGCGACCGACGGTGCTCTTGCCGCTGCCCGACTCGCCCACCAACGCCAGCGTCTCACCGGCTGCGATGGCGAAGGAGACATCCTCGACGGCGCGCACGACGGGCGCATTGGCGCTGAGGAATCCGCCTGCGCGGTAATGCTTGACGAGCCCTTCGACCTGGACCAGTGGCGTGTTCACCCGGCCTCCTTCGTCGCCACCAGCAGGCGGCGAGATGGCTGGTCGCGACCGCCTCGAGTGGCGGTTGGACTTCACGGCAGTTGGCGATCACCACCGGGCACCGCGGATGGAAGCGGCAGCCGATCGGCCATTGGTCGGGCCGTGGCACCGTGCCCGGGATGGACGGCAGCCGCCCGCTGCTCCCCTCAATCCGGGGGATCGAGGCGAAGAGCCCGCGGGTATAGGGATGTGCCGGCGTGGCGAACAGCGCGACCGTGGTCGCGGTTTCGGCGATCCGGCCAGCATACATGACGATCACGCGGTCGGCCCGCCCGGCCACGATGCCGAGGTCGTGCGTGATCAGCAGGACGGCCATGCGGCGCGAGACGCGCAGGCGATCGAGCAGTTCGAGGATCTGGGCCTGCACGGTGACATCGAGTGCCGTGGTGGGCTCATCCGCGACCAGCAGTTCAGGCTCGCCGGCGAGGGCGATGGCGATCATCACGCGCTGGCGCATCCCACCGCTCAGTTGGTGCGGGTAGCTGTCGACCCGTTCCTCGGGGTCGGCGATCCCCACTTCACCAAGCAGGGCGATGGCACGCTGGCGTGCCTCGCCACGCGACACCTGCTGGTGCGCGCGGATCGCTTCGGCGATTTGGGTCCCGACGCGCATGACCGGATTGAGCGAGGTCAGCGGATCCTGGAAGATCATCGCGATGCGTCGGCCGCGATATCCGCGCAGAGCATCTTCGGAGAGTCCAGCGAGGTCGGTGCCGTTGAAGCGAATGTGTGTGGTGGCGTCGAGTTCTGCGCCCGGCGGAAGCAGCCCCGGGAGCGCCAGCCCGGTGAGCGTCTTGCCGCATCCCGATTCGCCCACCAGCGCCACGACCTCACCCGCCGACACCGTGAAGCTCACCCCGTCGACCGCGACGATCGGTGGGCCGCTGTCACGGCGGAAGGTGATGCGCAGGTCGGTGACTTCGAGCAGTGGTGTCATTTCGCGTCGGGTTGGAGCCTGCGGCGCAGGGCGTCTCCCAGCAATGTCGCCGCGGAGGTGGCGGCGACCAAGGCCAACCCTGGCGCGAGCACCAGCCAGGGCGCCACCGCCATCACACTGCGCGACTCGAGCAGCATGCCACCCCAGCTGGCCGCCGGGGGAGGAGCGCCCAGCCCAAGAAAGGAGAGCCCCGCCTCGAGCAGCATTGCGTCGGCGACACCCAGCGTGGCGGCGACCAGCACCGGCGGAAGCGCGCCGGGCAGGATCTCCCGCCAGAGAATGCGGACTTCCGGCGCGCCGAGTGCTCGTGCCGCTGCCACAAACTGGGCATGCCGCAGTCGCAGCGTCTCGCCGCGGATGAGTCGCGCCATCGCCGGCCAGCCCGTGGCGCCGAGCACCAGCGCGAAGAGCCACATCGGCACCGTCCCGATGGCCGACAGCAACACCAGCAGCACCACGATCCGCGGCACCGCGAGCCCGATGTCGATGCACCGACGCAGCAGTCCGCTGAGGCCACCATCACTCGCGCCAGCGGCCAGTCCGATCACCATCCCCAGGAACGCGGCGACGGCCACGGCCACGACGGCCACGCCCAGCGAGATGCGCGCACCACTCGCCAGTCGGGAGAAGACATCGCGCGAGAATTCATCGGTGCCGAGGAGGTGCGCCAGTGACGGCGGCTGCAAGGTCCCGTTGAGCAGGTCGCGTTGGGCGTTGGGATCCGCCGCCACGAGCGGTCCGACGACCGCGAGCAGTGTCAGGAGTGCCAGGAGCCCGAGGCCGAATTTCGTCTGGGTGGTCATCGGTCGCGCTGGGTTGGATCCACGAGGCGATAGAGCAGGTCGGCGAGGAGCGATCCGGCTTGAACCATGACAATCAGGAGCACACCGGCACCCAGGACCAGCGGGATGTCCCGGCTCGCCGTGGCTTGGGCAATCAGCGATCCGATGCCGGGCCAGTCGAACAGCATCTCCACGAAGACCGCCCCACCGACCAGCATCGGCAGCCAGAGTCCGAGCAGGGTGACGATCGGCGTGAGCGCCGGGCGCCAGCAATGGCGCCAGGCGATGGCGGCCGGTGCGACGCCGCGCGCACGCGCCGCCAGAACCCAGGGTTGCGTGGCGGTGGCGAGCGCGGCCGCACGCTGTTGCCGGAAGGGGACTGCGATCGTGGCGAGGACCATCGTCGCCAGCGGGAGCGCCAGGTGGGTGAGTCGATCGGCCATGCGGACCCAGAGCGATGCGTCGAGCGGCAGGGTCTGGTCGAGCAGGCCGGCCGGAGGGAGCCAGCGGAACTCAAGCGCGAAGAGCCACACCAGCACCATGCCGAGCACGAACGAAGGCAGCGCGTAGCCGACAACGGTCAAGCCGCCGAGCACGCGCGCGCGCCAGCTCTCGGGATGCAGGGCACTCCACAGACCGAGCGCGAGACCGCACGTGAAATCGATGAGCAGCGTCAAGCCGCCGAGCAGCATGGTGGGCCACAGGCGCTCGAGCAGAATCGTCGCGACCGGTCGGTTCTCGCTCATCGCGACGCCGAAGTCCCCGCGAACCAGCGCCGCGAGATAGTGCCCCACGGCCGAATAGAGCGGCCGATCGGTTCCCCAGCTCGCCGCGAGTGCCGCGCGGGTGGCCGGATCCGTTTCCCGATCGCCGATGATGACGGCGAGCGGATCGCCGGGGAGGAGATGCACCACGACGGCGAGCAGCACCACGGCCACGAGGGCCGTGAGGAACGCATCGGCTCCCCGACGGAGCAGCCAGCGCATTACGGCATCACCGGTCGCGCGCGATGGCGGCACCAGGCCGGATGCGCCACTGCCAGAGCGCGAGCCACTGTCGCGCGGGGAGGATCGGCGCGTTCTCGTAACGCTGGTGAATGGCGGCCACGATCGCCGGCGAGGCAAGGAAGGCCGCGGGGTGCTGGCTGGTCATGCGGTCCAGGACAGCTCGCCAGTCGGCCACCGCGCCCCGGCCCGCCACCGCCTTGGTCAGCAGCTGATCAAAGGCCGGATCACACCAGCGCGCCACATTGAGCGAGCCGGGACGCCTGGCCGATGCGCACGACCATGCCTCGATCAGCGAGAGCGGGCTGGCGTCCTGGTTGGCGCCGGCGAAGTCGATGTCGAACTCCCCCCGGAAATGCCGCTCTTGCCATTGCGGCCCGGGGAACGAATGCAGGTCGGCGGCCACGCCCAGTGCTTTCCACATCGCCTGGCTCTGCACCGCGAGTTTTGTTCGCGTGGGGGAGTCGGGATAGATCACCGACACGCGGAAGGCGACCCCGCCCCGGTCGAGCACGCCGTCGCCGTCCGTGTCGCGCCAGCCGGCCGCGGCGAGCAGCGCGCGGGCCTTGGCCAGATTCGGTGGTGCCGACCGGATGGTACCGCCGGTGATCCAGCTCCACAGCAGTGATTGGGCAGCGTCCGGCACGGCGGTGCCTGGTCCGTACACCAGTCCCGCCATGGTGCGGCGATCGAGCGCGAGGGTGAGGGCTTCCCGGACTCGCAGATCCGTGAAGAATCGATTCGGTGTGCCGCTGTCGCTCGCGCTGCGCTGATTGAACACCGCGTAGGCGATCGCGTTGCCCGGGAGTCGCGCAATCCTGAACGACGGCAGCGCCGTCACCTGCGGCAGGTTCGCCGGTGGCACGTTGTCCATCACGTCGAGCTCGCCGCTGAGCAGCAGGTTCAATCGGGCCGACGCATCCGGCACGACGCGAAAGATGACGCGGGCGATTCCCGGACGACCGGCGAAGAAGGCCGAGTCGGCGAGCAGTTCGACCAGCTGCCCGGGGATACGGCGCGACCAGCGAAAGGGCCCGTTGCCGACCGGGTGGGCGGCGAATTCCGACGCCGCGATGGCTTCGGGCGCCATCTTCTCGAGCAGGTGGGACGGCAGCGGCTGAAAGTCGAACGCGAAACGATAGACCTGTTCCTGGAACGCCCGTCGAAAACGAACGCGCACCGTGCGTGGCCCCGCTTCCTCCACCGACGCGATCGATTCGATCGCCGCCTGGTTCTCGTTGATCTTCGGATTGTGTGCGATCGACCAGGTGAAGGCCGCGTCGTGGGCGGTCACCGGCGCCCCGTCGTGCCAGCGCACGCGCGGGTCGAGTTCGAACAGCAAGGTCAGGGAATCGACGCGCTTCCAGCTCCGGGCGAGCATCGGCGCGAGCGCGTCATCGCCGGTGGTGCGAAAGCCCGGCTTCAGCACGCCGAGCCGGAGGAAGAGCTGGTCGCCGACATCGGCGTTCTGGGTATTCATCGTCCCCAGGTACGGGACGGGGAGTGACGGATCGCCCACCGTGCCGATCACGACGGTCCCCGGCACTCGAGTGCCCTGTGCGCCAAGACTGGCCGCGACACCTGAGGCGAGGGCGAGCATCAGCAGCCGTGCGCCGGATCGCGAAACCGCTTGCCACATGGTCGGCACCTCGGGGTAAGCGGAACGAGGAAGGGTCAGCGACGCCAGGTCCAGGATGGGTCGCGGTAGTGCTCCAGATGCTTCATGCTCACCACTTGGGCGCGAGCCGTCAACTCCATCGTCGCTTCCGTCGCCCCCACGCCGCGCCATGCCGCGGCAATCGCCTCGGCCAGCACCTCGGCCGATGGCAACTCCGGCACTGCCGTCGCGCCGACCGCATCCGGCTGTCCCTGGCGAAAGCGGCCGAGGGCCGCGAGCCGGTCGGCCCGGGCGATCGCCCCGTGCTGGAGCATCGCGCCCGCCTGCGCCACCTGGGCGCTGCCGACCACCTTGCGCCCATGGATCAGCACCTCACCGCCGACCGCCACGTCGAAGCAGGCGCCGGGACGGAGTCCCGGCAAGCGGTGTGGTCGCGGGGCGAGCTGTGCGGCGAGTCCGAGGGTCGTGAACGCAATCGCAATGCGTTCGTGGATGGCACGGTATGCCTGGCGAAGTTCGCCGAGATCGCGGATCGGTCCAACCACGCTGTAGGTCAGGTCGTCGGCGGCATGCCAGACGGCGCGGCCGCCGGTGGGACGGCGAACGCAGGGAGGCCCCGCTGATTCCAGCCGAGCCCGATCCCAGGTGCCGCTCGCCGCTTCGTTGGTGCCGAAGGAGATCGTGTCACCAGCCCAACGGTAGAGTCTCAAGACGGGCGTGCCATCTGCCGCGGCAAGGTCGAGGAGGGCGTGATCGATGGCCATCTGCTCGGCCCCGGGGCGCGGAGCCAGGTCCGACCAGACGACGAACTTCACCGGGTGAGCTCCTGCCAGAGGGCGTGGGTACGCTGCTCCAGGAGGTTCCGGTCGGCGTCGTTGTCGATCACCCAGGTCGCGCCGGCGCGCTTGAACTCCGAGCTGAGCTGGGCGTCGAGCAGGCGGTCGGCTTCGTCGGGCGCGAGGTGGCGATCGGCGATCAGCCGGCGACGGCGTTCGGACCGCGGGGCATCAACGACAATCACGTCCGGCCAGGCGCCGAGGTCGGCCACCTCGAACAGCAGGGGAATCTCGACGATCACGATCCGGTCGCCCCGTCCCTCGGCGGCGGCCAGCAGTTCACGGCGGCGACGCTCGACGGCGGGGTGCACGATCGCCTCGAGGTCGCGCTTGGCACCGGCATCGGTCAGGATGTGATGCCGCAGCTGGGCCCGATCGAGCTCACCGCTCGGCAGAAGGATGCCACTGCCGAAGCGGGCGGCGATGGCCGCCAGCACCGGTTGGCCCGGGCGCTGGAGCGCCCGGACGATCGCGTCGGCATCGATGACGGTCGCGCCCCAGCGCTGGAACAGCGCGGCCACGGCGGACTTGCCGGCGGCAATGGTGCCGGTCAGGGCAACGGTTCGCATCAGAGCAGGGCGACCTGGTCCTCGTCGAGCCGCGAGATCTGGAAGCAACGCCGGCAGCGTGCCTCGTAGCTCTCGCTCCCCCCGACCAGCACGACCGGCATGTTCCAGGGGGCCGGCTTCCCGTCGACCAGGCGCTGGTTACGACTCGCCAGGTCGCCGCAGACGACACAGATCGCTTGCAGCTTGGTGACCTCCTCGGCGATCGCCATCAGCGGCCCCATCAGTCCAAACGGTTCACCCCGGAAGTCGGTGTCCGTCCCGGCGAGGATGACGCGGACCCCCTGGTCGGCCAGGTGGGTAGCCACATCTAAGATCCCGGCATCGAGGAACTGGGTCTCGTCCACCGCCACGACATCGACGTTTTCGGGCTCCCCGATCGCCCGGAGGATCTCCTCGGACCGGTCGATGGGTACGGCGTCGACCGCCACCCCGGTATGGCTGGATACCCGATAGATCCCCTCGTAGCGCGCGTCGAGGTGCGACTTGAAGACGCGGACCCGGTGGCGGGCAATCAGGGCACGGCGCACGCGGCGGATGAGTTCCTCGCTCTTGCCGCTGAACATCACGCCGGCGACCACTTCGATGCGTCCAGGACGGGTGGGTGGAGTCATGAGGGATTCGTCAAGGGGTGTCGGCCGGGAACCCGCATCCCGTGCAGGATGCGCCGGGGCGGGGGCCGAGAATGCCAGGGATCTTGCGCGTTTGCGCGCGCGGGTCCCATATTTTCGCTCGACGGGCCGTCTTGGCCCGCGATCGGATCTCACCAGTCACAGCAAGGAGTCACCCATGAACAAGATGGAGCTGATCGAGGCCGTTGCGAAAGCCCGCGACACCTCGAAGGCGGACGCCGGGGAAATCGTCGACTTGTTCTTCTCGGTCGATGGTGTTCTCGCCAAGGAACTCAAGAAGGGTGGCGCGATCGCGATCACCGGCTTCGGCAATTTCGAAGTTCGCAAGCGTGCCGCGCGTGAAGGGCGCAACCCGCAGACGGGCGCCGTGATCAAGATCAAGGCGTCGAAGGTTCCTGCGTTCCGCCCGGGCAAGGGTCTCAAGGAGCTCGTCAACAAGGCCAAGTAACGTCGCTGGTGTGCCATGAGTCGGACTACGGGCCGCCCCGCTGGGCGGCCCGTCGGCTTTTCAATACTCGCGCTTTCCGCGCAGCGGCGCCTTTCCCGGGCGACTGCCGGCCGGACCTCCATCAAGCCGTGCGACCACACGGCGTCGACGAATGGTGATGCCGTTGAGTCCCTTGACGACGCGATCGGCGTCAGCCACGGGAACTTCCACCAGGGCGAACGCGTCACGCAGATCGATTCGCCCGATGAGTGTCCGGTCCAGTCCGACTTCCTTGACGAGCACCGCGACAAAATCACCAACCGCCGCTTCATCCTTCTTGCCGACGCCGATCCAGATCTTCGCCATCTCCACACCACCCACTGGCGTGGCGGTCTTGAGCACGGAGGCGGTCGCTGGTGTCGCCGGCTTCTGCGCACCGCGCCACATCTTGAGCAGCGCCGCCGCCACCTCCTGCGCCTCGTACTGTTCGAACAGCGGGGCGAGGGAGTACAACTCGGCATCCATGCCGCCGGACTCGATGGCCTTGGTGATCTCGTGGCGATCCGCGCTCCCGCGCCGCCAGAGCGCGGCGGTCGCCGATTCCGTCTGGACCGGTCGCCGAGGGGAGGCGATCCGGGCGACGAAGCGTTCGGACCCCGGGGCGACCAGCAGGTAGACCTCTCCCATGGCCGCGAGGGCGCCGAGCGCCTCCCGGGTCGGCGGGTCGTAACAGATCACCGGCCCGGCAGCCGGCGTCGTCCGTATGGCGAGGCTGACCGACTCGCCACCACCGACGGCGGCACGAATTGCCTGGTGATCCCGGTTGTCCACGGTCCAGATGGTGACCATGGGAGGGTCGATCGTCTCGAGCAGCGATGCCAGCACCGTGATCCGACCATGCCACGAGGTCGCCAAGGTGCGCGCCGCGGCGATGGGGGAAAGGATGGTGCCCGCACGCTCCGGGCTGCCGAATCGGAGGGCCTTGCGGGCGTATCGCTCGATCAGGGTGTTGGCCGGATCCCCCTCTTCGGGGATGGCCGTCAGTACCACCCGCTGGGCTTCCTTGGGAAGGTCCTGCAACAGAAGCGAGACAGCTTCCTCGTCGTCCCACGACTCGGGCCACGCCAGGACAATGGCGGTCACCCGGTCGGGGGCCAGGGCGGAGCGGGTGTGGAGGGCGAGAATGGTGTCCGGCGCGCCGATCAAGACATCGACGGCATCGGTGCGGAGTCGCCGGGTGGCTCGTGCGGGACCGCGGGCAGCTTCAACCCGGAGCGACGTGTCCTGGGTCAGCATCGACCAGAGCGTGCCCCACTCATCCTCGGTCCCCGGCGCTGCGAGAACCAGGACCCTGCCGCCACGATGCTCCAGACCGCTCACCAAGCCGGCCACCACCGGCCCGGCCCACGCAACCGCCGGCGGGACCTCGAGGACCAAGTTGGTCCCCCTTTCGGCCGGCGGAAGGACATCCCGAACGGCCGGCTCGTCAATCCGCCACCCGAGGCGCTCCAGGGCCACACGCCCGGAGAGCGCCAGACTATCTGCCTCGATCCCAGCCACCGGTACCTCGATTGTCAATCGTTCGCGTTGAAACGGATGCGGCTCAGGCGTCGAAGCTACCCCGGCCACGGTGGCCGAGGCAACGCGCGGTTGCGCGAGCCGTTGACACCATCTCCGTGACGGCGAACCTTTCCCCTCCCGACCTGCACCTCACTCTTGACTGGTAGCCCGGCGATGACCTTCCAGCGATCACCGAATCTTGCCCACTTGAAATCTTCGGAAACGGTGGCCATCAGTACCGAGGCAAAGCGCCGCAAGGCCGCTGGCGAGAACGTCCTCGACCTCGGTGTAGGGGAGCCGGATTTTGACACGCCGGCGCTCGCCGCTGAGGCGGGCATTGCCGCGATCCGGGCCGGCAAGACCAGATATGCGCCGAACGTCGGGATCGTCGAGTTGCGCCAGGCGATGGCCAAGGCCCTGTCTGCGATGAGCGGCGGCCGCGCGGTCGATCCGGAGCGCCTGATCGTCAGCAACGGCTCGAAACAGTCGCTCTTCAATACCTGTTTCGCGCTGTTCGGCCCGGGCGACAAGGTCCTCATTCCGTCGCCCGCCTGGGTGTCGTATCCGCAGATCGTCCACCTCACGCGCGCCGAACCGGTGATGGTGCCAGGCAGCCCGGAGTGGGGGCTGAAGGTCAGCGTGGCCGACCTCGAGCAGCACCGCGACGAGCACACGCGGGGGCTGATCCTCTGCACGCCCTGCAACCCGACCGGCGCAGTCTACACCCGGACCGAGCTGGCGGCGATTGCGAAGTGGGCGGTCGAGCACGATATCTGGATTGTCTGTGACGAGATCTATCGCCGGATCCATTACGGATCCGGCCCGGCCCCGTCGCTCTTCGACCTGGGCGAGGAGGTGCTTGATCACGCTGTCGTCATCTATGGGGCGTCGAAGGCCTACGCGATGACCGGGTGGCGGATCGGTGCGGCGTATGCACCGCCCGAAGTGACCAAGGCGATGGCGGCGATGCAGAGCCACACCACCACGGGGGCCAATCAACCGGCGATGTGGGCGGCGGCCACGGCCTTCGGCGATCCCGGTGTCGATGCGGATGTGGAGCGCATGGTCAGCGCCTTCCGGCGCCGCCGCGACTACCTGGTCGCGCGTTTCCATGATCAGGCCAGCGGTGTCGAGTTCATTGAACCGCACGGGGCCTTCTATGTCTTCTTCCGGGTCGACGGCATCGCACCCGGGCTCACCGGGTCGTCTTTCTGCGAGCGGATCATGAGGGAAGAAGGAGTCGCCCTCGTGCCGGGCGGCGCGTTTGGGGATGATCGCTGGGTCCGGCTGTCGTTTTCGGTGTCCGATGCCGAGCTCGAAGATGCGGCCGATCGCCTGATGGCCTTCATTGGTCGACTCGGCGGGAAGCTGGCCGCGGTGTGATGGGGTCCGTCACGCCGTCGTCGACGGTTCGGTCCTGAGGCGCGACCGCGCCATCATGCCCGCATCGCCCTTTACCCAGCTGCGACATCGCCTGGCCCTCGCCGGCGGGCGGGCAGCGAGCGCACCCGCCGAAGCGGCCCAGGGCCGTCGCGACGAGGCGCGCACGGTGCCAGCGCGACTGATCGAGCCGCCACTGCGCCACATTGCGCTCGGCGCACCGGTTGCGTGGCCGGAAGACGTGGGCTTCCTCGACGGCACCCAGCATGTGGAGCTGGTGGGTTACGTCGGCACCGATCCGATCATCGCGGCAGTGATCCAGGCGGCCGTGCGTCTCCGGCAGGCCCGCCGAATGCAGCATGCCGTTTCGGCGGAACGACGGATCGTGATCGGGCGCGCTGCGGCATTGCACGCATTGGGCGGGGCGCTCGACCGCCATGACATCGTTTCGCTCGAGGAGGAAGCGCCGCACCCGATCCGCGACCTCGAGCGGGCCAACGCCATGGTCGACAAGGCGCGAGCGCGACTCGAAATCGAGGTGGCGGCGACGTTCCGTGCCACGAGTCCCTCATGCTGGTTGGTGATTGATGGTTCCCTGGCGGCGAGCCCGGACTGGGCGAATGACGCACGGATGCTCGGGGTGGTGAAGAGCCACGCCTCGCTGCCCTTTGAAGGATCGGAACTGGAGACCTACCTGACGCTGCCCCCCGGATATCGCTCGTCGATCTTCCAGCCCGAGAGTCGGCGCGTGACCCCGCTCTACGCCTGGGCACTTCGCCTGCATGATTTCGTCGGCCGGGATCTCTTCCACGGACTGGTGCGCATCGAAGCCTGCGCCACCGAGGCGACCCTCGCCGCGGCCGACACGATTTCGCGGCACCTCATGGCGGAGCGCTCGCCGCTCGCCGACGACCCTCGCGCCGATCGACTGCTCTATGGCATTCACGACGTCGAGCGGTATCTCCGCGCGAGGCGTGCATGACGGGCCGTCAGCCCAGCCACGGCGAGCATCGGCCGCTCGGTCGCGTCGTCGCCACCGAACTCCGCCCCAGCACGCCGCATCAGTTCCACTTCTGGACCAGCCGCGCGGCGATCCTTGGCATCGGGACGATCGTGCGCGTCGAAGGTGACGGCCGGGTCGTGTATGGCGTCGTCACCGAGGCGTTCGCCTACGCCGACCTCGCCCGCCCGCTCGATGCGGTGATCGGCGCGGATGGGGATCCGCTGCAGGCGGCCGAGGAACCGACGCTCCGCGCCGAGATCCGGCTCTGGACTGCCGCCGTGCTGCGCCAGCTTCCGGAGGAGCCGATGCAACCGGTGCCGTTCGGCGCCGTCTCACTCGCAACCGACGCCGACGTGCGGATCGCGCTCCGCATGGATGCGTATGTTCGCGAGGATTCGTCGACCGGCATTCCGATCGGTGTCTATGCCGCGGGTGGCATGTCGGCGCCCATTCTGCTCGACGCCGATTTTCTCCTTGGTCCCGAAGCGGCGCATTTCAACATCAGCGGCGTGTCAGGACTTGCCACCAAGACCAGCGCGGTGACCTTCCTCCTCGCCAGCA
>JANYAG010000255.1 GCA_025361465.1 Gemmatimonadota bacterium | reverse complement strand
CACCTCGAAGACCCGATCCGCCGCGGCGAGGGGGTGATACCCGAAATGGCCATCGGCGAGCGCGAACGTCAGCTTGTTGCGATAGCCCAGCTGGACGGACGACTCGAGAACTTCGGGATCCGCCACATCGAGCCGAGCGATGCGGCGCAGGGCGTCGCCAACGATGCGTGCCTTGGCGGCGCGCTGTCCGCCGGCCGACAGATGCATGAGTTGGCAACTGCCGCAGGCATCCTCGTCGTAGTGGGGGCACGGGGGCACCACCCGATCGGGACCCGGCTCGAGCACCACATCGATCCGGGCGCGGGCGAACCGCTTGTGCAGGCGCAGGTCGCGCAGCCGCAACCGATCACCGGGAGCGGCCCGCGGGATGAACACCGTGCGACCGTCAGGAAGCGTGGCGACCCCGTCCCCGCCGGCGGCGATGGCGCGGACCGTCACCTCGGGCACGGCCGGGCTCACCGCAGGCCATCGCGACGGGCAGCGTCCAGCCAACGACTCGGGGGACCGGCCGGGTCCCCACGGCCGCTGCGCGTTGCCTGAGCTTTCGGGTGTCGGCTCCGTCGCCGTTCCTCCTCGAGCAGCGCCGCCGTGAGCGCCAGTCGCAGCGTGGTGGCCTCGTCGTCGGCCAAGGCGAGCAGATCCGGGCGCCGTTCGAGAAACTGGATGTCGATCGCACCGGCGATGAAATCGGCGTCGTCAAGGAGTCGCCGGTGGAACGCAATGTTGGTCGCGACACCAACCACCATGAGTTCATCCAGGGCGCGCCGCATCCGGGCAAGGGCCTGCGTCCGCGTCGCACCTCGGACGATCAGCTTCGCCAGCATGGAGTCGTAGTACAGCGTCACTTCGCTGCCGCTCTCGACGCCACTCTCCCACCGGACCCCAGGACCAGCGGGCGGGCGCAGCCAGCGGATTGTCCCGGCACTTGGCAGGAGGCCGTTCGCTGGGTCTTCACTGGTGATGCGGCACTCGATCGACCAGCCGCGAGGCGACAAGGTACCGGGCCGCACCGACATCGGCAGCCCGCCGGCGATGCGCAACTGCTCGCGCACCAGATCGACGGCATACACCTCCTCGGTCACCGGATGTTCAACCTGGATCCGCGTGTTCATCTCGAGGAAGAAGAAGGTGCCGTCGGCCGCGAGCAGGAACTCGCACGTCCCCGCCCCGCGATAGCCGACCGCTCGCGCCGCCGCCACCGCGGCAGCGCCCATCCGGGCCCTTAACGCGGGATCCACGGCGACCGACGGCGATTCCTCAACCAGTTTCTGGTGGCGCCGCTGAATGGAACACTCGCGCTCGCCGAGATGAATGGTGGTTTCAGCGTCCGCGAGAATCTGGATCTCGACGTGGCGAGGACGGACGATGAACTTTTCGAGGTAGATGCTGCCATCGCCGAACGCCTTCCGGGCCTCGCTCGACGCTCCTTCGATCGCAGCCGGAAGATCCGCCGCGGCATGAACCACCCGCATGCCCTTGCCGCCACCGCCCGCTGACGCCTTGACCAGCACCGGATAGCCGATGCCCTCGGCGAGCCCGTGGGCCTCGTCCGGATGCGTCAGGGCGGTGACAGCCCCGGGCACGATCGGCACGCCGGCTGCCTGCATCAGCCGACGGGCCGAGGTCTTGTCGCCCATGGCGGCGATAGCGCTCGAGGGCGGCCCGACAAAGATCAGGCCGGCGTCCTCGATCGCCTTGGCAAACTCAGCACGCTCGGACAGGAATCCGTACCCGGGATGAATTGCCTGCGCACCCGAGGTGCGCGCAGCGTCGAGGAGGCGATCGATGCGCAGGTAACTCTCGGCGGGTGGTGACGGGCCGATGGCGATGGCCGCGTCGGCAGCGCGCACGAAGGGCGCATGCCGATCCGCATCGGAGGTGACGGCGACCGCCTCCAGCCCTTCCTCATGGCACGCCCGGATGATGCGCAGCGCGATTTCGCCGCGGTTGGCAATGAGGACCCGCCGGATGGAGGACTGGCTCACGGAAGACAGGCCGGAATGATCGGCAGCCCCTGCGCGTCCGGCTTGACGAACAGCGAAGTGCAGAGACTCTGGTTGCGCAGCGCTGCCTGGCTGTATACGTCGCGCGCCGGGACAGCCCACACCGAGCCCGCGAGTCCGGTGCGCGCCAATTGAAAGACCGACATGGGGGTGGAGTTGTCGGCATCTCCCAGTCGGCCCGCCACCAGTGCGAGACGCATGGGATGCCAGGACAGTGGCGGACCCGCCAGGGAATCGAGCGTCGGACTGAGGCAGATTGGCCGGTTCGCCCCGGCAGCCACCAGGGCACCCGCCAGGCTGGTGGAGGGATCGGCTCCGATGGCGGAAGCCATCTGGGCGCGATAGCGTGGGTCGGCCGCATAGAGCTCCGGCTGCACGAGGATCAGGTCCGGTCGAACGTTCGCGAGGAGGCGGGAGCCCCATGCCGAGGCCGTCTCGACCAGTCCGCCCGTGACGAGCACCCCACGCTCGGGGCAGGACGCAATCAGGTTGCGCCCCAGTTCCCGGAGCACCGGGGGAAGCGGCAGATCCTCGGCCGACACTGCGACGGCCATTCCTCGCGCCCAGCCCAGCTCTTCGACCCGATTCGTGGCGCGCTCCAGTTCCACCACCACGCGGAACACACTCCCCGAATCGGTGAGCAGTTGCTGCGCTTGCTCGATCGTCTGGGTGGCAAAGTCAAGCAGGATCGGCCCCGAGGCGCCGGGATGACCGGCGGTATGCCAGTCGTGCGCCGCACCCAGGTAGATGCGACCAAGAAAGAGCCAGGCTTTTCCATCATTGGGCTGCAGTGCGACATGCTTGTTCAGCAGGAGTTCGGCGTCTTCGATGCGGCCCAGGCGCAGCAACGCTTCGGCCCGTGCGATCGGCCCGGCGGTCGCCGGTGGATTCTGGGCGAGCAGCCGCGACGCGACGCCCACGGTGCACGTCAGGATGACCAGCAGCGGCAACCACCGAGCCGGGGGTCTCACAGGGGAATGCACCCATGCTTTTTGCGTGGATTGGTGTCACGCTTGTTCCGGAGCATGTCAAGGGCCTCGATCAACCTCGGCCGAGTATCGCGGGGATCGATGACCGCATCAATGAACCCTCTCGCGGCCGCCAGATATGGCGTCGCAAACGTGGCGGTGTAGTCCTCCGCGCGCCTGGCCGCTTCGGCCACCGGATCGGCCGACCGGGCGATCTCGTCCTTGTAGAGGATCTCCACGGCGCCCTTCGGCCCCATCACGGCAATCTCGGCTGTTGGCCAGGCAAGATTCAGGTCGCCGCGGATGTGCTTGGAACTCATGACGTCGTATGCCCCACCATACGCCTTGCGGGTGATCAACGTCAGCTTGGGCACCGTCGCTTCACAGTAGGCGTACAGCAACTTGGCCCCATGACGGATGATGCCGCCGTGTTCCTGCGCGACGCCCGGCAGGAAGCCTGGCACGTCGACAAAGGTCACCAGCGGGATGTTGAAGGCATCACAGAACCGGATGAAGCGGGCGGCCTTCACCGACGCGTTGATGTCGAGCACACCGGCCAGGACAGCGGGCTGGTTGGCGACAATCCCTACGGATCGACCGCCAAGCCGCGCGAAGGCGGTGAGAATGTTGCCGGCGAACGCTGGCATGATCTCAAAGTACTCGCCATCATCGACAATCCTGCGCAGCACATCGTGCATGTCGTAGGGCTTGTTGGGCAGCTCGGGAACCACGTCAAGCAACCGTTCATCCCGCCGGTCCGCCGGATCGGTGGGCGTGACCGACGGTGGATCGTCGACGTTGTTCGACGGGAGATAGCCCAGCAAGGTCCGGATGCCGGAGAGGCACTCGATCTCGCTGGCAAACACCTGGTGTGCCACGCCGGAAGTCTCCGCGTGCACATCGGCGCCGCCGAGCGCGTC
>JANYAG010000192.1 GCA_025361465.1 Gemmatimonadota bacterium | reverse complement strand
ATCAGAAGGCATGGGTCAATCCGCGCGATCCGAACATCATCCTGCTCGTGTCGGATCAGGGCGCCGTCGTCTCGTCCAATCGCGGCGCGTCATGGAGCAACTGGTACACGCAGTCGACGGCGGCGATGTATCACGTCTCCGCCGACGCGACCTTCCTCTATCGCGTCTGCGGCGGCCAGCAGGACTCGGGCTCGGCGTGCGTCGACAGCCGCTCGATGGATGGCGAGATCACCTTCCACGACTGGCATCCGGTGAACATCCAGGAGTACGGCGTGGCGGCGCCCGATCCGAAGGACCCGGACATGGTCTACGGCAGCGCCCGCAATGGGGTCTCGCTCTACAACCGCAAGACGGGCCAGACGACGCAGGTTGGTCCCGATGCGTCGCTGCGGATGCCCGACTTCAATCGCAACGTCCGGACGATGCCGATCGTCTGGTCGCCGGTGAATCCCGACGTCCTCTACTACACCTCGAACGCGGTGTTCAAGACTGTCAATCGCGGCCACAGCTGGACCCGGATTTCGCCGGACCTCGCCCGGCAGACGTGGGCCGTCCCGGCCAACACCGGCAAGTATGCCAGCAGCGTCACGCCCGCGCCGCTCGGGGCCATCACGGCCCTCTCGGCGTCACCGAGGAGCCTCAACGTGCTGTGGGCCGGCACCGACGATGGCAACATCCAGGTGACGATGAATGGCGGGCTCAAGTGGAACAACGTCACGCCCGCGGCCATCAAGCCGTGGACCCGGATCTTCAACGTCGAAGCCGGTCACTACGACACGCTGACCGCATATGCCGCCGCGAACACGATGCGGATCGACGACCGGAATCCGCACTTCTGGCGCACCCATGATGGTGGCAAGACCTGGCAGGAAATCAACACCGGGATTGCGGCGGGGGCGGTGTCGAACTCGATCCGTGAAGATCCCAAGAAGAAGGGGCTACTCTACGCCGCGACCGACCTGCAGGTCTGGGTCTCGTTCGACGATGGTGATCACTGGTCGTCGCTCAAGCTCGACATGCCGCCGATCTCGGTGCGTGACATCCAGATCAAGGACGACAGCACCTGTCTCTGTTCCGATCTGGTGGCGGGCACGCACGGCCGCGGCTTCTGGATCCTCGATAACGTGACGCCGCTGCGGCAGGCCGCCGAGGCGATGGCCAAGGGCGGCCATTACCTCTTCAAGCCGGCGACCGCAGTGCGGGTCCGGTTTGCGTCGAACGACCCGACGCCGTGGCCGCCCGAAGTGGCAGCGGGTGAGAATCCGCCGCCGGGGGCCCTGATCGACTATTACCTCGCTGGCAACGCCACGCAGGTGAAACTCGACGTGCTCGATCCGGGCGGGAAGCTGGTTCGGTCGTACACCAGCGACGACAAGGCGCGCGACCCCGATCCGGCACGCGATCCGGAGAAATACAACGAGATCTGCAAGCGGACACCCAACGCCGCCGACTGCGGCCTGCCGCTCTACTGGCCGGCGCCGTCGGTGAACCTCTCCGCCCAGAAGGGGATGCACCGCTGGGGCTGGGACATGCACTATGACCCGATCGTCCCGGGCACGGGCAGCCGCAGCGGTGGCGACGGTTCCGGTGGCGCGGTGCCACGCCGCACCTCGCCCGGTGCCAACACGCCGTGGGCGCCGCCTGGCAACTACTCCGTGCGTCTCACCGTTGACGGCAAGAGCTTCACGCAGCCGATCACGGTCAAGCTCGACCCGCGGGTGAAGACCCCTGCCCTCGCACTCAGCCAGCTCTTCACGCTGACGCGGGAGATGTATGACGGCGCCCGGGCGGCCCATGCGGCCGCGGCCAACGCCCGCGCACTCTCCGCGACCCTCGCCACCATGCAGGGGGCCGACCTCGCCGCCTTCAAGGCGAAGGTCGATTCGCTGGCCCCACCGCAGGTCGCGGCAGGGGGCGGTGGGCGAGGCGGACGCGGTGGTGGCGGGGGACGAGGCGGTGCCGCCGCCGGCGCGCCGTCGACGCTCGATGCCGCGAGCAGCGCCATGCTCGGTGCCGCGAATGCCATGCAGAGCTCCGAAACGGCCCCGACTGCTGCGCAACTGGCCACCTGCACCAAGGCGCGAGCCGACTTCGCCGCGGTGAGAGCGAAGTGGACGGCGCTGAAGACCACCGGACTGGCGGCACTCAATGCCAAGCGGAAGTCGGCGGGGCTGCCGGTGGTGACGATGGCGAAATGAACCGGGCCGCGGATGACCCTTCTCTCGCATCCGCACGACAATGCCTTGGATAGAACGACGAATGGCCGCCCTCGCAGGCGGCCATTCGTGTCTCAACCCGGACTGCTGCCCTGCTACTGCACCTTCGCCAGCTCCCCGACCGCACTGGCCAGGGTGTGTGCCTTCATCATGTCCGCCGCCGCCGCGGTCCTGGCGTCGCCATGCAGTTGCGTTGCCAGTTGCGACAGCGCGTCACGACGCGCCTGCCCCGACTTCCGTTCCGCCCCCGCCAGCGCCGTGCGCGCGCTGGCAATCTTGTCCGCCGCCAGCCCCTTCGACCGCTCGAGCTGGTCGAGGTAGGCACGCGCCAGGGCGAAGCTCGGCGCCCAGGTGAATTTCTGCTGGTCCTGCACGTTCAACTGGTCGACCTTCACGGTCTTCGCCGCATCAATTTCGTTCTTCGAGATGAAGGCGCTGGGCGACAGCTCGAAGACATCAAGTCCGCGAGCGATTTCAGAGCTCACCATCACACCGTTGTACCAGTACACTGACCACGAGCCACCCATCGCGGCGTGGGTGGAATCCACCGGCCCACGGTCAAAGAAGGCGATCTCCTTCGGGTGCGCGGCATCGGTCCAGTCGAACACCGAAATGCCGCCCTGGTACCAGGCCTGCACCATCACGTCGCGGCCCGGGATGGGGATCAGCGATCCGTTGTGCGCCACGCAGTTCTCGAGGCTGGTCTGCGCCGCGGGCATCTTGTAGTAGCTCTGGAAGACCATCTTCCCGTTCTCGATCGTAAAGATCGCGTCGGCGCCCCACTCCATCTTGTCGGTCGCCCGGCACTTGGGCGCGCCGCCGCCACCCCATTCATCGGAGAAGAGGATCTTGGTCCCGTCGTTGTTGAACGTGGCCGAGTGCCAGTAGGAGAAGTTGGAGTCCGACACCG
>JANYAG010000167.1 GCA_025361465.1 Gemmatimonadota bacterium | reverse complement strand
CGCTGGCCCTCGCGGCCGCCGGAGTCGACGAGCTGCCGTTGGGGTTCCGTTCAGCGAGTGGCCGGCCGCTGTCGGTCGCGGCGGTGCTCGATGGTCAGCAGGCGACCGACATCTGGCTCTGTGGCGAAGGGCGGCTGGTGTTTACCGGGGTGTGGCTGGGGTAGTTCCGCCGGGAGTTGCCGCCGTGGGGGACCGTGTGGGGAAATAGGGTTTCTCCACATCATTCCACTTGACTACTTAACATAATACATCTTATACGTCATATAACCAGCCAACAGGCAGACGCCACAAACGACGCCGTAAGCTACTGTGCTACAACAACTTCCGAGACACCAAGGAGCCAGGCAGCGTCGCCGTCACCCAGTACCAGCTCCGCCCGTCCCCAACGACCACTCACCACGCTGACCGTCCAAGCACCAGAAACCAGCTAGCAAGAGGGGCCCGGATCCCGGGCCCCTCTCTTCGCCGACCCCTCAACAAGTCAGGGCTGGCCGCCGTTCAGTTCGGCAAGCCGGACCTGCGCCTCGGTCTCGGCAGCGGTCTTGCCGTGCTTGGTCAGGATCTCCCGATAGATCGCGATGGCCTCCTCCCGCTTGCCACCGAGCCGAGCGGCACGCCCGGCATCCAGGAGCGCTGACGCCTTCAGGTACTCCACTCCAGCGAGGTCGGCCGCCTTGCGGTGGGCCGCGAGCGCGTCGTTCCAGCGCCCGGTGTTCTCGTAGGCGGTTCCCAGGAGGCCGTTGGCCGGCGCGGCGTAGAACGCCGGCGGGTTGGTCTTCAGGAAGTCCGTCAGCGCCGCAATCGCGAGTTCGTTCTGCCCCGCCACCAGTCGCGCCTGCGCGATACCCAGTGAAGCCTCATACGCGGCAGCGGTCCCCTTGTAGGACGTCACCACCTTGGTGAATCCCTGGACCGCGACACCAATGTTGCCCTGCTCGGCCGCATTCCTGGCCTCATCGAGGGCCCGCGACGCATACTGTTCCTTGCGCTGGTTGGCTGTCACCATGAACCAGATGGCCACGGCGATCACCAGGACGGCCGCACCGGCATACCCCAGCACCCGGAGGCGCTGCGGCGTGAAGAAGGTCTCCGTGGCAGCGGCTGGAGCCGTCGCGAGCGGAGCGGAAGGTTTCTGGGTGTCTTCAGTCGGTGCCATCGGACCTGTCGGGAGTACGGGTAAACCTGCGAAACCACGAAAAATGGTTGGTTCGGCCCCTTCACGCCAGTTGTCACCGCCCGCCTACGGGCCGGCGAAGTCCGGTGCGCCCCGGACTTCACCAGCTGATCAATGCCCCCGGCAGGACTTGAACCTGCAACCTCTGGCTTAGGATGCCCTTGCTCTATCCAGTTGAGCTACGGAGGCGGTCACGCGGCGAGCAGAAGATAGCGTCGCACCTCACCGGATGCACCTCAATCGAAGCTGCCGGTGGAGAACCATCGACCCGCCCGCCGATGGTTGAGAATCGGCGGATTCCCGGACCGGAATTCTACTCCAATCCACATTCAGTCACTTCCATAAACCACAGTATGGCAGCGCATTACGCCATTCGAGAATGGCTTCAAGTCACTTCGCAGGTGGGCCGTTCCCGCGGCGGAGTTTTCCACGGACCGCCTCGATCACGATTGGCAGTACCGAGACGGCCACGATCATCAGGATGACCACGGTGAAGTTCTTCCGGACCAGCTCGATGTTGCCGAAGAAGTACCCGGCCCAGACAAACAGGCCGACCCAGAGCAGCCCGCCGCCGATGTCGTAGGCGAGAAAGCGGGGGTAGGACATCTGCCCTACCCCGGCCACGAAGGGTGTGAAGGTCCGGATGATCGGGACGAAGCGGGCCAGGACGATCGTCCGGCCACCGTGGCGCGCAAAGAACGCCCGGGTCCGTTCGAGGTATTCCAGCCGAAGGAAACGGACCCGGCCCGAGAAGGCCCGGGGACCGATATGTCGCCCGACCCAGTAGTTCAGGTTGTCGCCGAGAATCGCGGCGGCCACCAACCCACCGAAGAGGGCCCAGGGATTCAGGACTCCCAACCCGGCAAAGCTCCCTGCGGCGAAGAGGAGCGAGTCGCCGGGGAGGAATGGCAGGATCACCAGGCCGGTCTCGCAAAAAATCGTCAGGAAGAGGAGGCCATAGGTCCAGACCCCATAGTCCCGGATAATGGCAGAAAGGTGAACGTCGATATGGAGGAGGAAGTCAAATGCAGCCCGGAGAAATTGCACTCAGTCGGCCCCTGCGAAGCCAAGCTCGCCCAGCAGCGGGACGAACCGGACGTCATCGATGGATGTCTCATCGTACCCGTCCCCTTCGGGCTGCCGGGTGATGAGGGTGAGGCACTGCGCCTCGCGGCTGCCGATCGGGATGACCAGCCGCCCTCCCGCAACCAGCTGTTCCACAAGCGGCCGGGGCAGCGCGGGACTCGCGGCGGCGACGATGATCCCGTCGTAGGGCGCGTTGGGTCGCCAGCCCAGCGATCCATCGCCGTGGAGGATCGTGATGTTCGGCAGCTGCAGGGTCCGGATCACCTCATGGGCGCCCTTGGCCAGCTCGACCACGCGTTCGACGCTGAAGACGGATTCGCACAGCATGGACAACAGGGCTGTCTGGTACCCGGAGCCGGTGCCGATCTCCAGCACGCGCTCGCGTCCGGTGAGGCGGAGCAGCTCGCAGGAGCGCGCCTGGACGTACGGTTGGGAAATCGTCTGGCCACTGCCGATCGGCAGGGCGACGTCCTGATAGGCCTGGTGCCGCAACGATTCGGGAACGAAGAGATGCCGCGGAATGGTCGCCACCGCGCGGAGCACCGCCATGTCGTGAATGCCCTTGCGTTGCAGGGTCTCCACCAGCTGTGAGCGGTATCCCTGGAAGCCATCGCTCACGATCAGTCCTCGAGCCGCCAGCTGCGCACCGTCTCCAGCAGCGCGTGATTGGTGAGATCCATCTGCAATGGCGTGATGCTGACGTACCCCTCGGCCACGGCAGCCTGATCGGTATCGGCCGCACCGGTCCAGGTGATCTTCCCCCCGCCGATCCAGAGCACCTCCCTGCCCCAGGGATCCTGCTGCTTGGTCACCGATTCGGAGAAGAAACGAGACCCGAGGCGGGCAACGCGAATACCCTTGACCTCGTCGGCCGGGATCGAGGGGAGGTTGATATTGAGCAGGGTGTACGGTGGGAAGTCGGGTAGCGAGCAGATCCGCTGGATCAGCCGTGCCACCAGCGGGCGATACCCCGGCAGCAAGTCGTCGCGCCGCCCTGCGAGGGAGAACGCCACACCGGGAATGCCGAGCACCACCGCTTCCATGGCTGCCGAGACCGTGCCGGAGTAGAGCACGTCCTCACCCATGTTGGGGCCATGGTTGATGCCGCTGAAGACGAATGCGGGGCGCTCGGGCATGAGCACCTCGAGAGCAAGCAGGACGCAGTCGGTGGGTGTCCCGTCCACCTGCCAGCTCCCGTCAGGTCGTCGGACCGGGCGGAGGGGACGGGACATCGTCAGCGCATGCGATTGGGCACTCTGTTCGCGGTCGGGAGCCACGACCGTCACGTGCCCGACCGTCCGGCACGCCTCGGCCAGGACCTGGAGACCGGGTGACAAAATGCCATCATCATTGGCCACGAGAATATGCATCATCGGGAAGATAGCCGGACATCACCCCGGCATGGCCGAGCCCCGCCATCGGGGGCCCTGCTCGACCAACGGGCGGAAGGCGGGTACCTTCGGTTGGCGTCACAGGATCGCGCCGCAGCCGCACGTCGCCCCACCAGCGCACTTAGGAGATTCGCGTGAACGGTATTGGCGAGACGACCATGATTGACAGGATTCCGCTGGCGTGAGCCGGACCTTTCGCATCGCCGCATTCCTTGGCGGCCTCATCGTCCTGACCTTCCTCATCTTTGAGAGCGGACCGGCGCTCCTGCTGGCCAACCTGCGGAGCGCAGGCTGGGTGATCGGCCCACTCGTTTTACTCTGGAGCATTACCTACATCTGCAACGCCAGGGCCTGGCAGCTCCTGGTTCCCGATCGGCCGCCGGAATTCACGTTCGCCCGGGCCTACCTGCTGACCATCACCGGCTTCGGGATCAACTATGCCACGCCCTGGCTTTCGATCGGCGGCGAGCCCCTCAAGGTCGCCGGCTCCGCGCCGTGGCTGGGGATGCATCGCGCCGTCGGATCGGTGGTGGGATTCCGCTTCCTGCATGCGCTGTCCCATGTCATCGTCTTTTCGCTTGCCACGATTCCTGCGGCGATCCTGATGCCACACACGCCGGTGGTGCTCGGCTGCCTTGCCCTCGCGGCGGTGGTCCTGGCGTTCACGGCGATCTTCCTGCTCTCGCAGCATCGGGACGGCATCTTCGAGCGCGGCGTGGCGTGGCTGTACCGCCTCGGGCCGCTGAAGCGCGTCGCCGCGAGGCTTGAACGTCACCGTCCGGCCCTGGAGGGACTCGATGCCGCCATGACCGCGGTCCATCGCGCCGGTGGCGGGCATTTCGCTGGCGCCCTGGCCATCG
The DNA here is from genome assembly GCA_025361465.1 of Gemmatimonadota bacterium. Lineage (GTDB taxonomy): Bacteria > Gemmatimonadota > Gemmatimonadetes > Gemmatimonadales > GWC2-71-9 > Palsa-1233. The sequence goes on along the minus strand of JANYAG010000167.1, from coordinate 2,553 downwards.
AAATTCTCGGGCGCGTGACCTGCACGTTCGAGTTTGCGATCATTCTGTACGGCTTGGGCTACGGCGTGGACATCTGGCGTGGATTCGTGATCGCAAATGTCAGTGGGCTGATCACCAACCTGTTCTTCTTCGTGCCCTTCGAGATGGGGTCGAAGGAAGGCGGGACGTACGGCGTGTTCGCGCTGCTGGGGTTGTCCCCGGCGCTGGGCATGTCGGCGGCCCTGCTGAGCCGCATGCGCGAAATGGTCTGGATGGCGATCGGCGTGTCGTGCGTGCTGTTGACCGGACCCACCAAACCGGTGGCGACCACCACCGACTGAGTGCTCCCGGCTACGCCGACTCCGGCGAGCCGCCCTCCCCTGCCGGATCGTCGCGTACCTTGACGGGCTTGCCGTCGAGCACCGCGCGAACATCCTCGAGCGCCGCCTCGATCTCGCGCACCGTTTCGAATCGCATGGCGCGCCGGGCGGCGCCGCGGAGCTCGCCCGTCCTCCGAAAGTGATCCAGCCGCTGGCGGGCCCCCTCGATCGTGAACTTCTCGGTATACAGCAGGTGCTTGACGAGCATCACCATCTCGACTTCGCTCGCCTTGTAGACACGGTTGCCCGATCGATTCTTTGCCGGGTTGAGAAAGCGGAACTGGCTCTCCCAATAGCGCAGCACGTGCGGCTTGAGGTCGGTCAGCGCGCAGACCTCACCGATCGAGAAGAACTGCTGAATCGGGTGTGGCAGGCTTATCCCCATCGTTCCGCTTTGAGCGTCCGCTCCATGAGGGTTTGAATGCAGTCGCGCGGTGCCGCGCCCTCGAAGAGGATCGCGGCCACCTGCCTGGTGATCGGCATCTCGACCCCATGATGCTCGGCCAGGCGTGAGGCGGCCAGCGCCGTGTTGACGCCTTCCGCCACGGTCCGATGGGTGGCCCGGTGCTCGGCCAGCGTGGTGCCGTGTGCAAGCTCCACCCCGAGTTGCCGATTGCGCGAGAGCTCGCCCGTACAGGTCAGGATCAGATCGCCCATCCCGGCGAGTCCCGCAAACGTCTCCCCGTGGGCCCCCAACGCGACACCAAGGCGCGACATCTCGGCCAATCCGCGCGTCAGCAACGCCGCGCGAGGATTGTGGCTGAGCCCGAGCCCTTCGAGAATGCCTGCCGCGATTGCCATGGTGTTCTTGAGGGCGCCGCCGATCTCGACCCCGATGACATCTGCATTGGAGTACACCCGGAAGGTGGCGGTCGAGAAGAGCTGCTGTACCTGGACGAGCGCGGCCTCATTCGCCGAAGCGGCCACGATCGCGGTCGGCTGCTGCTGGTAGACTTCCGTGGCGAAGCTCGGTCCCGACAGCGCCACGAAGACGGCCTGGGGGATCGCCTCGGCGGCGATCTGGTTCATGAAATCGAGGGTGTCGGTTTCCATCCCCTTGGTCGCGCAGACCAGTAGCGTCCCGGGAGCGACCAGCAGTGCGGCCTCGCGCCAGACGGTGCGCGTGACATGGCTTGGCGCCGCGGAACAGATCGCCTCGGCCCCCGCCAGGCACGCCGCGAGATCGTGGCTTGCGACCACACCAGGATGGAGCGACGCCCCGGCGAAGTAGATCGGGTTCTCATGCCGGGCATTGATCGCGTCAGCAACTTCGGGCTCGTAACTCCAGAGGCGGACGTCGTGTCCCTTGCGCGCAAGGAGATCTGCCAGCGCCGTCCCCCAGCTTCCGGCGCCAAGCACCGTCACGCGGCTCATTCGGCCTCCGGCGAGTTCCGCTTGCGTCGTCCGAACCGACTCTCGGTCCCCTTGACGAGGCGCTTGATGTTCGCGCGATGCAGCCAGACCACCAGGATGCCAAGCAGCAGCAGCCACGGGACCAGGTTACGTCGCTCCGGCGCCAGAAACCAGGTGGCAACCGGAAGCATGAGCGCGGCGCCAATGCTGGCCAGCGAGACGTACCCCGACACCTTCACGATGATCGCCCATACCAGCAGCGCCACGCCGAACGCCCCTGGGACGAGCCCGAGCACCACCCCACCGCCGGTCGCCACGCCCTTCCCGCCGCGGAAGGAGAGGAACACCGAGAAGACGTGGCCGGCGACCGCGACCAGCCCGAGGAGGATCCTGGCACTGTAGCCGAGGCCGGCCCATGGTCCGAGCACAAGGACCGGGAGCGCGCCTTTCCCCATGTCGAAGAGTGCCACCGGGATCGCGTAGCGCCAGCCGAGGGAGCGGTAGAGGTTGGTGGCGCCGAGGTTCCCGCTCCCGACGCGCCGCAGGTCGATGCCCCGCAGCGTGCGCATGACGAGGAATGACGTCGGAATGGCACCGATCAAGTAACTCAGCACCACCGCGACGATGATGCGCCCGGTCACTGCTTGCCACCTCGGCGGTTGAGGACCAATCGCAGCGGGGCGCCCAGGAATCCCCAGGCGTCACGGAAGCCTCGGCTCAGGTAGCGCTGATACGACTCGGGAACGGCGTCAGGCCGGTTGACCACGATGGCAATGGTGGGCGGGGCGACACCGATCTGGCTGGCGTACAGCAGCTTGATCTCCTCACCGATCTTCTGCGG
>JANYAG010000160.1 GCA_025361465.1 Gemmatimonadota bacterium | reverse complement strand
GACGCGGCGCTGGAGGGAGAGTGATGAACAAGTTGCGCAAGTATGCCGAAAGGGCGGCGACCAATCCGGCTCCGACCGAGGAGCAACTCCGCAGCCTCTCTCACCAACTCGTTATGGTGCCTGCCGTCGTGCTGGCACTAGCGGACCTGATGGATGCGGCTGCCCCACTCGCTCCGACCGATCCGGACCACAGCCACAAGGGATACGACTTGGACGGCGCGGGGCGGTTCTGCGGCGTGTGCGGCGACAGCTTCCCGTGCCATCCGGCGCTGGTCCGCCGCGCCCTCGACCGGCTCGACGCCGCGCTGGAGGGAGAATGATGGTGAAGATCTACGCCGTGGTGTCCGACGATTACGGCGATATCGGGATTGACGAGATCTTCACCAGCCGCGAACTCGCTGAGGCCTGGATGGCGGCTCGCCAACGGGCTATCTACGAGCGGGACCACATTCGGGCTCACCGGCCCGTCAAGGAATGGTCATTCGGTGCTGCCATTCGGGCGTCCGGCGGTCGGGAATATTCCTTCAACTATCTGACCAACATAGGGACCGTTGACGGCCGTCCGGTCGAGCTTGAGCCGATCTATGGCGATGAGGTCCCAGAGGAAACGCCCGAGGCATTCGAGATGCGAATGGGCTACCGCGCTTACCGGGATATTGAGGAATATGAGGTGCGCGATGCGCTACCCGACGTGGGGTTGGTGTGAAGTGTCCGCCGCGAGCCTTACTCGCCGCCACCGGTGATTACCCGGCCCACCGCCCGAAGGAGGCTCAGCAAACGATTTTGGGACTCCGCGGACTCTCGGGGTTGGGAACTCCCGAGCGGGAGCGTGCGTCACACGCGACGATCATATGCGATCGCGTAGAGTGTGCGGGAACAGCTTCCCGTGCCATCCGGCGCTGGTCCGCCGAGCCGTAGACCGGCTCGACGCGGCGCTGGAGGGAGAGTGATGCCGTGAAGTGCGCCAAGTGCGTTGACGAAGGTCTGCAATCGCAGGTCTATCCCGGTGGGACGGTCATGACGCTGATGAGTTCGTCGCCGTATTTCGACAAGGCCGGCGTCTACCACTCTCACGACCCGAACGAGCGCAGCACCGATTATCGATGCAGCAACGGCCATATTTGGCACGAGGTGGGCAGGTCGCGCTGCCCTGCTGGCGATTACGGCGGGAGCTTCCATCGAAGCTATCCAGCCAATCGTGACTGACCGCTGACATACTATCGCCGTTTTTGAGCACGGCGAACGTGAACAAGGTGTTCTCGTCCTATCGTGCGGGGTCCTGCGAGCCGAGCGACGTTTCAGCACGTTTCGTGGCCAGTACTGGCCTGTAGCGGCCCCAGCTGGCCAACACGTGACATACCGCTGACTGACTGGTTTAGAGTGCTGGCGATGATCACAGAGGCTCAGCCGTTGTGACGAACCGCGACGGCGAGCCGCGCCCGGCCAACCTCCGCTCGATCTTCGCTTCATTCTTCCTGCTGTGGATCCTGTCCTGGCTCGTGGCCTACGGGCTTAGCCACCTGATCCATGCCATCACCGGCTGGACGCTCTAATGGTTTCCGTCTTCGTACTGCCGAGCGATATCGGTGATTGCGAATGGTGCTTCGCTCAGGATCACTCGACGTTCGACCACGAGATGCGCGAATGGAGGCGAGTAAGTCCCGCGTTGGCTCGTCGGATCATCGAGATCGGCGAAGAGTTGGAGCAGCACTACGCGATCACCCGCCATGCATTCCCGTCGTGGGGCTTTGCGGTGAGGGATTGAGAAAGAAGATCTCGCTCGGTTGATCGATCTCACTGCCGCCGCTGCGGTGGAGCGGCTCGTCGCGTACATCAGCCGGCAGCTGCTCGAGGAGGACGACGCCCAGCCGTCGTCGTTCCGCATCCAGGGCCGATCGCACGAGCATGGCCGGGTGCGTCGCTTCCCGCGCTTCGCGATGTCCGGCGCATCGCTTCCCGGCATGGTGACCGTCCTGCCAGATTGCCCGAAACCCGATCATGGCCGTTGCACCCATTCAGACGGCTCGTGGCGCCCGCTGCCCGGCGTTGTGCGGGCTGATTCGCGAGCGAGTCGGGTCAGCCTGGTCAAGGCCAAGACCACCGAGAACGAAGCCTGGGTTGACAGCCACTACGAGCTCGATCGTGACCGTGCTCTGTGGTACTGCGTCCGTCCGTTTGCCCGGGCGATTGAACGCCTCCGTGGCGAGAACACGCGCCACTCCGTCGTCATGGGCCGATTGCTCGCTCATGATGAACTGCTGACTGCCTGGGAGGGCTTCGACCTGCCCAAGAACCCAGCTGGCGCAACCCTGGCCTTCCTGCGCTGGATCATCCGGATCGCCGACGAGGAAGCCCACGGCGAGTATGAGCACCGGCCCAAGCGCTGGCGCTCGATGCCCTGGACCGAACTCAGCGACGCGCAGCGCAATGCCGTGATCGCGGGCGACGAGGCATCTTGACATGCGCGCGTAATATGTCAGCAGTCCGATCGGTCGTGGCCTGCCCATCGACCACTCCGGGTCGCCAACAGCGTACGGCGCGCCTTTCGGGCATTCCTACCCCTCCAGCGGTGATCGCCCATGCTTAGCGTCCTGTTGGAGCACGAGCCCGGCGAGGATCAGCACCGTATCCGGGCCACCGTCAGCACTCCGCTGGAGCAGGACGAGGTCGACGAGATCGGCCAGGCCATCCAGCTCGCGGTCGAGCGGATCAGCCGAAGTCGTGGCGCCAAGCCGCATCTCGTTCACGTCGTGCCCAAGCACGAGCAGTTGCCGATCATGGTCGGTACGCCCGCTGGCGAGGTACAGGCTACCCACCATGCCACCGGCAAGCCGCTGTTCGAGGCACGCCAGACCAACCGACCGCTCCATTGCCCAGACTGCCACGCTGTCCTACAGGGCCATGACGTGGCTGGCGTGGTTCATCTGATCTGCCCACGCACGAACGGAACAATCACCCCCTGCCATGCCGGCTGTGTCGTCGCCTGTGGGCTACCTGGGTAGAGCGTTGGCACTAAAGCTTCGAGTCAAACACTGCGGCGAGCAACCGGGCAACCGCGTCGTCGTTATGCGCGCTTGCCGGCACGTTCGGCATTCTTCGGATATAGCGGTGAGCGCGGCGCAGAACACGCTCGTAGACGCCGTGGATCAGGATCGCTTCGCAGTCAGCTGGGCTCGAGTGGGCATAGCACCGATTGCCCCGCACACACGCGCGTTCGCAGCGCGTTCCCCATCGGGTGATGCCGGTGCATCTGATCACGGCTAGATCATATTGACTCTGTGGCGACGCTGCCTAGATCAGTCATGCGAAGCGCTGACACGCAGCACACGATGCGCCACGCACGAGGTGCAGGCCAAGCAGCGCCGCGAGGTGGGTCGCGCCAGTCGCATCGAACGTGGCTATGGTCAGACCCACCGGAAGGCGCGCGAACGCTTGAGAGCTGGACTACCTGCGCCCTGTGGCTACGGCTGCGGTCGAGTCCTCGAGCCCGACGATAAGTGGGTGGCTGCCCATTGGATTGACGGCGACCCTACGGCTGGCTGGCTGGCGTCGTGCCTGTCATGCAACGAGCTGGCGAAAACAAAGAAGGCGCCGTCCGCCCGATGAAGCCCGCGCTGATTGGGGGGTAGGGCCGGTCGGAAGTCTGCCGGGTGGCCGAAACGGTAC
>JANYAG010000156.1 GCA_025361465.1 Gemmatimonadota bacterium | reverse complement strand
GGTGAATCGTTCGACCAGCGTGGTCTTGCCGATGCCGCTCTCGCCACGCAACAACACATGACGCGGCGTGCCGGTACGGGCGCGCTCCCAGAGGCCATAACAGGCACTGAACTCCTCGCCCCGCCCGATGAACGCGCGCTCCTTCCACTGCTCGGTCGGGACCGGCGCCGCCAGCGCCGAGGGGGCGCCGCCTTCCCAGCGGCCGCGACGGAGCCGGTCGGCCATGCGCTGCAGCAGTGGACCCGGTTCGGCGCCAAGCTCGTCGGCGAGTCGCACCCGCCAGCGATCAAAGAGCCGCAACGCCCCGATCCGATCTCCGGCCATCGCGCGCGACTCGAGCAGGGCACGCAGTGCCTCCTCGCTCAACGGGTCGATGCGATGCAGGCGTTCGCCCAACACCTCGAGCTGTCGCGAGTCTCCGCGACGGCGGCAATCCTCGATCCGGCGCGCGAGGCCGCGATGCAGCAACGGCAACAGGCGCGCCTGCTGGCCGTCCTTCCACTGCTGGAAATCGGGCACATCGACCAGATCGAACTCTTCGAGGAAGGGCCGGAAACTCGGCACGTCGATCCCGTCGGGATCTTCCTTGATCAAACCCGGCAAGTCGGTCACCACCCGGCCGCTCAGCAGCCGGACGGTGTCGCGGCCAGCGTCAAACGTCTCGGGGCCGAGGCGGGCGCGGATCATCGAGAGGGCAGTCGCCAGCGAGTGACGGGCCTCGTCGAGGTGCGCGTCGGGCCAGAAGAAGGTGGCCAGCCGATCGCGCCGGTGCGGGATCGGCGGCTCGATCGCGAGGTAGATCAGCAGGGCGAAGTGCTTCCGGGTCCGGAAGCGAACCGGATCACCATCCGGCCCCCGCAGTTCCGGGGGACCGAGCGACGTGAGCTGAAATGGAAGCATCGGGAAATCTCCGCAGGGGGAGCCGACCGAAAGATGGCAGGGGAGCATCAACGCTCCATCAACTGGAAATCAGTCGGTCGGCCGTCCCCTCGGGCGCACCTCGGACCTCACCATCCTCGCCCAATTCCCCGGATCGTCAAGGGGGCGGTTTCCGTTGACGGGGCGTTGATGGGCGAGTGCCACCTTTGCCCTCGGTGATGGTCGGTCGTGGCACATCCGCCACGTCCCCAGCAGCGGCCCTCACCCGAGCGAAGTGGAGCAGGTTCGTGAAACGGGCGCCCCGCCTGCCGGTGCGCCCGTTTCGCGCCCTGGAACCTGAACAGGACGTCCGGTGCCACGGCCCCGGCTGTAGCTTCAGGCATACGCCGCTACGGAGGCACCATGCGTCCCCTCCTTCGACCCGCCTGCTCGACCCTCGCCCTTGCCCTGCTTACTGTCCCGCTCGTGGCGCAGGGCGCCAAGGTCCGCACCGCGGAGCAGATCACCGTCGCCGACCTCCGCCAGCGGGTCTACCTCCTTGCCGACGACTCGATGGCGGGGCGGGGCACCGGTACGTTGGGGAACTTCAAGGCAGCTGACTATGTCGCCGCCGAGTTCAAGCGGCTGGGACTCAGCCCGGGGGGTGAGAACGGCAGCTGGTTCCAGACGGTCCCGTTCTTCGTCCCGGTGCCGAATGCCAGGACGCTGGACGCTCGCGCGGGCACCCGCACCGCCACCTTCCAGTGGGGGAAGGATTACATCATTCTCGGGCGCCCGATGGCAGCTGGTGTGTTGAATGGCGCCGCGGTAGTCACCGGCGGGATGGCGAACGACTCGACCACCTGGATCGATGCGACGGCGGCGGCAGGCAAGATCGTGGTGCTCGAGATGCGCGCCGGGCCGAGCGGGAGGCGGCAAGCGCTGTCGCAGATCGCACGCTTCTATGCCATGGCGCACTTTCCTCGAGCGGCCGCCGTGGCCATCGCCGAGCTCGATCTCCTTGGCAGCAACGCGCTGAGCTTCCTCGCGCCTCGGCCTGCGCTCGACACCACGCGCGGGCGGGCACGTCCCGCACAGCTGCTGGTCACGCCCGCGATGGCTCGCCGGCTGACCGCCGGTGGTGGGACGACGGTGCAGGGCGATGCGTCGCTCACCTTTGCGCCGCTGCCGTTCGCGGCGCGCAACGTGATCGGCATCTTCCCGGGCCGTGATCCGGCACTGCGCGGCCAGTACGTCGCCGTGACCGGGCACAACGATCATGTCGGCATCTGCAGTGCGCCGGTTGATCACGACTCCATGCGGGCGCACAACCGGGTGATCCGGCCGCTCGGTGCGGACAGCCGCGACCGCCTGCCCACGGTGGAGGAGGCGAAGGAAATCCAGCGCATCCGCGACTCACTGCGGCGAGCGCACCCAGTGCGTGCCGACTCGATCTGCAATGGCGCCGATGATGATGCCACGGGCACGGCCGCGATTCTCGAGCTGGCCGAGGCGTTCACCTCGATCTCCTCCCCGCCGGAAATGCCCTTCCCGCGGCGGTCGCTGCTCTTCATCTCCCATGCGGCCGAGGAGGTCGGGCTGGTGGGGTCGGCGTGGTTCACCGACCATCCGACGGTGCCGATCGATTCGATCGTGGCGGAAATCGACGAAGACATGATCGGCCGGGGAACGGCGAGCGACCTGCCGGCCGGTGGGCCGACCTATCTCGAGGTGGTCGGGGCGCGGCGGGTGTCGAATGAGTTCGGAGTGATGCTCGAAGCCGCCAACGCCCGGCAGAA
>JANYAG010000143.1 GCA_025361465.1 Gemmatimonadota bacterium | reverse complement strand
CCGTTTACCGGGTTCATGGTGACACAGCTCTATGGGTATATCGGCACGCAACGCAACCTGACCCCGGAACAGGAGGTCACCGCCGACCGGGCGTACTTCGGCAAGGAACATGCGCTGCCGTTTCCGGTGGGGATCAACCCGCAGATGAAACCGGTGGCAGGACAGCCGTTCATGCAGCCGCAACCCGACAAGGACTACCGCGTTGGCGGCATTCCCCAGATCATGATCATCGACAAGAAAGGCGTCATCCGGCAGATCGTCACCGGCTGGGACCAGGGCAACACGGAGCGCTTCTCGAAATTCATCGACCAGCTGATCAGCGAGAAGATGTAGCGCGCGGCTGCTGCCCTCGCAGGAACTGCAGGAATTCCTCGGTGCTTCGTGTCATGCCGAGGAATTCTGCTTTTGGGGCACCGAGGGAATCGAGAATGGCATAGTAAGGCAGGGCGACGGTGCCGAACTTCTCCAGCTCCAGCTTTTGCTGGCTCCGGTAGAGCTCCCCCTGCCCATCGGTATACAGCCGCACCCGGACGAACTTCTCCAGTTCGCGGGCGATGTCGGGCTGCGGGAACATGTTGGCTTCCATCCACCGGCAGTTGGTGCAGGTGTAGCCGGTGAAGTCGACCAGGACGTTCTTGTGCTCGGCCCTGGCGCGCGCGAGGCCGCCCTCGTAGTCATTGACCAGCCACGGCAGTTCGCCCGCCACATCGGCCGTGCCGCTGGTCACCGCGCCTTCCGGCGGGGGCAGGAATGACTCGAGCTCGCCCAGGCGCGTGCCGCCCAGCCCGCGACCGAGCACAAAGGCGATCAGCAGGCACGCGCCCGAGAGCAGGTACTGCAATCGAGAGATCTTCGGCCGGGGGACCGATCGCACGAACGCCCCAGCGAGATACGACGAGGCGGCAGCCGCCGTCAGCATCCAGATGATCAGCACCACATCGCGGGTGAAGACTCCCCACTGCAACACCATGTCGGCGTTGGTGAGGAACTTCATCGCCATCGCGATCTCGAGGAATCCCATCATCACCTTGAGCGTCGTGAGCCATGATCCCGATCGCGGCAACTTGGCGAGTGCACTTGGCATCAGCGCCAGCAGGAAGAACGGCAGGGCGAACACGGCAGAGAATACCAGCAGCCCGAGGAGCGGCCACTGCCAGCTGCCTTGCGCGGCCATCACCAGTAGCGTGCCCACAAAGGGCGCGGTGCAGGTGAACGACGTCAGCGTGAAGGTGAGCCCCATGGCGAGGATGCCAACGGTCTCGCCGCCGCGCGACCCCTCCGAAGCGGCATTGAGTCGCGTCAGGATCGCGCTCGGCAAGGTGACTTGCCAGACGCCGAACAGATTGAGCGCGAAGGCAAGAAAAAGCGCCGTGACCAGCAGGTTGATCCATGGATTGGCGGCGAAGCGATTGATGCCGCCGGCGCCGACCAGGATCGCGATCGCCATGCCGAGCAGGGTGAAGGTGGCCATGATGCCACCGGCGTAGATCAGCGCGTTGCGGGCCGGCGAACTTCGGGTGGTCTCATGGGTTCGCGTGAAGTAGGAGACCGTGATCGGGATCATCGGGAAGACGCATGGCGTGAGCAGCGAAAGGGCGCCCATCACCGCCGCAAGCCAGAGGAAAAGCGGCAGCGATGGCGTCGTCGTCCCGCCGAATGGGCGCGGCGGTGCACTGGCAGGGCTCGCCTCGGCGATAGCGACCGGCGCTGGCGTTGGGGTCACCGGCGGCGCAACCACCGCTTCGGGGATCACGGTCCCCGCGGCGGCAGCGCCCACCGTGATCGGGGTCGTCACCAGATCGCTGGTGGGTGGCAGGCAGTAGCGATCGGTGCAGGTCTGGTAGGCGACCGACAGCGCGAGTGTCGTGACGCCAGCGGTCCGCGCCATCAGCGGGATGATAAACGTCGTCGAGTCGGCGTAGGTCTCGCTGAGGATGTCGAAGTTCTTGTCGGGAGCGACATCGGGGTCTGGGGCGCCGATCGCTCCTGCAATGGTGAACGCCGCCCCGGGTGGAGTGGTGATCGACGTCGGGACTGGGCCACCGGGGCCTTGCGTGATCGAGTACAGGTGCCAGCCCGGGGGGATCACGGCGCGCAGCCTCGCCGTCACCATCGCGCCCGCTGTTGCCCGCACCGGAGGCTTGACCAGGGACCAGGTGATCGGATGCTCCTGGGCGGCGAGCGGCGCGGCCAAGAAAAGCGTGAGCGCCAGTCTTCCGGCCGAGGCAATCCGTGCGATCATGTCGATACCGTGATCAAGGTCGTGACCATTCGCCGAGGTGGAGCGATGAACTCGACCTCATGCTTCCTGGTGATGGGGAGCGGACCAATGGCTGCCTCATCAGCCCGCAGTGCGCGCGCCTGCTCGATGGGAGCCCCGAAAATCCAGCGACCGGATACTGGCCGGTCCGTGGTGTTGAAGCAACGGAGCACCAGCCCCGCGCCATGCTCCGGCGGCTTGATGGTCGAGCAGACGAGGCCGGCGCCTTCGAGCGTGATGCTCGACGCGACGACGGAAGCGTCCTGTCCGGTGAAGTCGCGAATGAAGGTTCCCTCGATCGGCAGGAAGGCGTCTTCCCAGGCATGCTCGAGCCGGTCGGGATGGTCGAGCAGTTCATCGCCGCCCAGCAGCAGCGCCAGGTCGACCCGATGCGCACCTCGTTCCTGGGCTGCGGGAATCGGCATCGCCCAGCCGGCGTGGCCTGGTCGAGTGGGAAGATCGCCACGCGAGAGTTCGCCGACTGAGCGCAGCAGGGTGATGAGGAGGTCGCGTCGCGGTGTCCATTCGTACTCGAAGAACCCGGGGCTGAGGACCGCAAGCCCGCGCGGGCCGCGACCCGCGGCGACATAGCGGTGCGCGGGGGCCGTGAGCACCGGCTCCTCACCGGGATAATCCGCCGGGTGGAACGCCTCGGCCGGCCGGCGCTCGAAGCCGAATGCGGCACCCGCGATCGCCTCCTCGCCGGCGCCGACGCCGAGTCGTGCGCGCAGGCGGTGGTCGTCGGCACGATTGTCGAGGTCGAGGCGGAGTCGGATGAGCGGTGAGTCTGCCCGCAACTCGACCATCATCTGGCAATCAACTGAGCCACCCGACACCGCGAGCGCCCAGCGCACCGCGAGGATGCCAACCAGCGGTCCCCTCGCGATCACCGTGCTCGAGAGCGGGGTCACGGTCGTCGACACGGCCGTTTCCGGTGGCACGAAAACCGTGTAGCTGTCGCCATGATCCCGCTGGTCTTCGAGCCGGAGCAGGTCGCCGTATTCTTCCCCCGTCCGGTGGTCCGTGACCTGGAGGCGGCCATCGCGGCCAACCTGCACCGTCACGAAGCGATTGCTGAGGCGATCGCTGGTCACAACGAGATCCTGCTGGGCCGCGACATCCTCGCCAGGCTCCTGGTGCAGGATGCCGAGTCCCAGACCGGGCAGTTCTGGTGTTTCAAACGCCATGCGGACGCGGTCAACGGCATCCAGGTCGGGGTAGTGGCGCGGCGCGTCGATGCGCTCGACCCCACGCTCCACACTGAGCAGCTGCCCGGCGAGGCGTTCGCCCGCTGGGGTCGTCAGCACGAACGGCTGGTATCCCGGTCCTGAGCGTGGTCTCCGGTCCGAGGGCGGTCCCACCAGGATGTCGCTGCAGAAGCAGGTGATCTCCGCGACGACGATCCCGCCACGTGCGCGCGGCACCGGGTTCCAGAGCACGAGAGCCGGCACGGCGTGATGCGGCTGGCGCCGGGCAAGATCAGCGTCGTGACCGGTGATGCGCGCCATGGCGTCGCGGGTCACTTCGTCCGCCATCGATTCCACGCCGGCGAGGCGCGCCGATTGTTCGCTGCCCACCAGGTCGCTGGCGCAGCCGCCGAGGGTATCATGGAACTGGCTCTCGACCAGCGCGCGCCACGCGTACCGCAGCAGGCCGCCCTGGTCCTGACCACCAATGAGCGCCGCGATCGCGGCGAGCGGTTCGGCGCGGCGCCACAGGTTCAGCTCGGCGCGGGCATGGTGTCGCTTCATCCGCGATCGCGTGGCGTGCACCCCCTGAAGCGTCCACGTGTACCCATAGGACCAGCGGAGCTCGCCTTGGACCTCCGGAATCGCCGAGCGGGTGTTCACCGTGGCCAGGAACTCGGCAAGGGTGCTGACCACGATCGTGTGACCCTTCTCGAGTTCCTGGAGGCTCGAGCGCAGCCCGGCGAGCTCCGTCGGTGGGGCGTGATGATCGGCCCCGAGGAACACGGCAACGTGCGCCGTCGCGGCCCGCGCGACCAATGGATCACGGATACCGCGCCAGGTGGCGGCCAGGTGCGGGCCCGCATCGAGGAGGTCGGCACCGACCCCATAGCCCTGTGGTGGCAGGTGATAGAGCAGGATCTCGTCGCCACTCGGCGCCTGCCAGCGATACAGATCGCCGGCGTCGCCGGATCCCCCAAGCCCGCGCCACGTCGCGCCGGTGGTAATCCCGAATTCGCGGGCGAGCATGGGCAGCGCGGCGGGGTGCCCGAAAGCATCCGGGCTATAGAGTGCATCCATCCGCCGGCCGGCGCACTGGGCATCGCGGCTGCCGAGCAACAGGTTGCGGAGCAGCGATTCGCCGGTCGGGATCTGCTCGTCGGCCAGGACGTACCACGGCCCGATGGCGAGGCGGCCGTCGACGACCGCCTTGGTGAGCGTTTCCTTCAGTTCAGGGCGGACCGCGAGCGCGTCGTCCAGCAGGATGGTCTGGCCATCGAGGGTGAAGCGGGCCGTTGGATCCTGCTGCAGCAGGTCAGCGAGTGCTCCGGCGGCCCCGGCCAGGCGCGCTTGAAACCCCGCGCGTGGCAGATACCACTCACGATCCCAGTGAGCGTGCGGAATCAGGTGAAAGGTGAGGCGACGTGCGCTCACCTTGTGAGGCCCGGCGACATGGTCGTGATCTCCTGCCCAGAATGCTACGGGCAAGATACCACGCCGCCGGTGACCCCATGGACTAGTGCATTGTGGACGTGGGCTTTGGCTTGGCCACCTGATGGGCCTTGACCGCCATGCTGTCGCCTTCACTCGGTGCGCCGCCACGAGCCTTCATCTCTCTCGAGGCCTCTTCACCGAGCGCCTTGTCCTGCGTCACGGCACCGACCATGTAGACGCCGAACCATGGGGCGATATCCGTCGGCGCGACCGCGGCGGCTCGGCGGTAGCCCGCCAATGCCCCCTTGTAGTCCTTGGCCCGGAAGAGCCGGTTCGCGCTGTCGAGGACCATGCGTTCCGCATCGGAGATCACGGGCGCAGCGACGGCTCCTGCGGCACCGGGAGCTTGGGTCGGTGCGGCGGCAGCGGCAGCGGCCGCAGCGGCGGCGGGTGGGGTCGGGTCGGGCGTCTTGCCCGAGCAGGCGCCGAGCAGGAACAGCGCGGCCAGGCCACAGCGATGGGGATGGGACAAACGAGGCATTGCCGATTCTCCGTCTGATATTTCGGTGTCAAACTCGGTACACAGCGTATGGGACGGGAGGCGTCGGAATACCTCCGCGCTGGAAAATACACTGGGGCGCGACGCGGGTGCTGTCGCGTGTTTGCCGTGATTCTGTAGGGGAATCCGCCGTTCCGCTGGGAAAAGCCGTGCGTGGGGCGGAGAGACGCGGTCACGGCGCCCGCGCTGATTGCGCGACGACCGTGTGGAACCTATGATCGGTGGTTCAGCCCACAGGGCGCCGTTCTCCTCAACTCCTCCGGTCATGCATCCAACCATCCTGAAGTTCGGTGCGGCGTGTCTTGCGAGCATGTTGCTCGCCACCCCTGCGGCGGCGCAGCAAACCAGTGCGACCCCGGCCGTGGCAGCGCGGGCCCTGCCCGCTGATTCGATCCTGGCGCGCGGCCTCACCTTCCGCTCGATCGGCCCGGCGGTGATGGGTGGCCGGATCTCCGACATCGCGGTGGCCGAGAATCCCGCGTCGGCCCGCGGCGGCCGACTCGGGACGGTGATCTATGTCGGCGTCGCGACCGGTGGCGTCTGGAAGTCGATCAACGGCGGCGTGACGTGGGCGCCGGTCTTCGACTCTGCCGGCGTTGGCGGTGTTGGCGCGGTGGCCGTGGCGCCCTCGAACTCCGACATCGTCTGGGTCGGCACCGGTGAACCGCAGAACATGCGCAGTTCGTCGTGGGGGACCGGCGTCTACAAGTCGACCGACGGCGGCAAGACCTGGTCGCGGGCGATGCTGCCGAAGTCGCAACACATCGGCAAGATCGTGGTCGATCCGCGCGACCCGAATGTCGTCTATGTGGCGGCGGTCGGGCCGCTCTGGGCGCCGGGTGGTGAACGCGGCCTCTACAAGACCACCGATGGCGGCAAGACCTGGGTCAACACCAAGGAAATCTCCAAGTACACCGGCTTCACCGACATCGCGATCGACCCGTCGAACCCGGATGTGCTCTACGCTGCGGCGGAAATGCGGGAGCGCCGTGAGTACGGCTTCCTGCCCGCCGGTACGGAGAGCGCGCTCTACAAGACCACCGACGCCGGCAACAGCTGGACGCTCCTCACGGGCGGGCTGCCTACCGGCGAGCTCGGGCGCATCGGCGTCAGCGTCTGCCGCTCGCGTCCCAGCACAGTGTATTCGTCGTTCCACGCCAAGGGCACGGCCAACGGCGTCTACCGTTCCGACGATGCCGGCGTGACCTGGCGGCAGGTGAGCAACAACAACGGCACCGCGTGGTACTACAGTCAGTTGCGCTGCGATCCGACCGACCCGGAGCACATCATCAAGCTCAACGTCGGGTCACAGGAGTCGTATGACGGCGGGAAGACCTGGGTGAGCTATGGCGGCGGGACGCACAGCGACCATCACGCGCTCTGGATCAATCCCGAGTCGCCCGAGATGCAGATCTTCGGCACCGACGGCGGCCTCTACTTCTCGTGGGACCGCGGCCGCACCTGGGATCATGTCGAGAGCATCGCGATCTCGCAGTTCTATGCCATCGCGGTGGACGATGCCCAGCCGTTCTACAATGTGTATGGCGGCTTGCAGGACAACAACTCGTATGGCGGGCCCAGTCGCACGCGCAACGCCTTCGGGCCAACCAATGCCGACTGGTTCCGCATGGCCGGCGGCGATGGCTTCCACTCCGTGCCCGATCACTTCGACAACAACATCGTCTACACCGAGAGCCAGGAAGGCGGGCTGATCCGCTACGACTCGCGGATCGGCCAGAGCAAGGACATCCGGCCGGTGGCCGATTCGGGCGTCAAGCACCGCTACAACTGGAGCGCGCCGATCTTCCCGTCGCGCCTCGAGCCCAAGGTGGTCTACTTCGCCGCGAACTTCTTGTTCCGGAGCAGCGACCGCGGCAGCAACTGGTCGGTGATCTCGCCCGACCTGACGCGCGCCATCGACATGAAGACGCTGCCGCTCCGCGGCGCGGTGCCCGATTCGGCCGCCCTCGGCCGCAACGAGGGCACGGCGCAGTTCGGCAACATCACCACCATCGATGAATCGCCGCTGCGCGCCGGGGTACTGGCGGTCGGCACTGATGACGGCCTGATCCAGGTCACCCGCGACTTCGGCAAGACGTGGAACAAGAGCGACCACTTCCCCGGCGTGCCCGATACCACGTATGTGAGCCGGGTGGTCTTCTCCAATGCCACTGAAGGAACCATCTACGCCACGTTCGATGGACATCGCAGCAACGACTTCACGCCCTACGTCCTCAAGAGCACCGATTTTGGCCGCAGCTGGACCGCCATTACCGGCGACCTGCCCGCCGGCGGATCGGTCCAGGTGGTTCGCGAGCATCCGCGCCAACCGAGCCTGCTCTTTGTCGGTACCGAGTTCGGGGTGTTCTTCTCGGCCGAGGGCGGCAACCACTGGGCCCAGCTCAAGGGCGGGCTCCCGCCGGTGCCGGTGCACGACCTGGTGATTCAGCCCCGTTTCAACGACCTGGTGCTGGGCACCCATGGCCGCGGTATCTGGATCCTCGACGACCTGACGCCGCTCGAGCACCTCGCGCGCGCCAAGCAGGCGGCCAACGTCTTCCTCTTCCCGGTGCTGGATGTGGTGCAGCAGGTGCCGAACACGTCCCGGAGTTCGGGGATGGGCACCCGCGGCTTCATCGGCCAGAACCCGGCGGTCGGGCCGCGGATCGCGTATCTGGTGCGTGACATCGCGGCCGATGCCAAGGTGTCGCTCGAAATCCTCAACGCCACGGGCGCCGTGGTGCGGGTGATGCCGGTGAACCGCAATCCCGGGCTGTATCGCAGCAACTGGGACATGCGCGTCGGCGCGCCGCTCACCGGGCCGATCGACGTCTCCGACACCGCCCTGGTGGTGCCGGGTGGCGGCGGGCGCGGCGGACGTGGTGGTGGCGGCGGTGGAGGAGGTGGTGGTGGTGGAGGGTTTGGTGGTCGCGGTGGAGCGAACAATGCGGCAGCCACCTTCCTCACGCTGCCCGGGAAGTATCAGGTGCGCTTCACTATGACGCCCAAGAGCGGAGCGCCGGTGGTGGAGACCCAGGCGTTCACCCTGCTGCGTGATCCGGTGGTGCCGCTCACCGTGGCCGAGCTGAACACGCTCTACTCCTACCGGCTGGACCTCGCTCGCTTCCAGCGCTCGGTGCGTGACGCCCAGGCCAAGGTCGACACCATCCAGCGCGCGCTGGCCGACATCAAGCGCGCCACCGACTCAACCAAGAAGTCGGTGCCTGACGCGCAGAAGCAGGAACTCGCCGCGCTGGAGAAGGAAATGACCGACGTGGTGGCACAGATCGGTGGCGGCGGCCGGGGAGGTCGTGGTGGTGGTGCCGGTGGCGCAGGCGGTGCGGGAGCGGGTCGGGGCGGCCGAGGAGCTGGCGCAGGCGGAGCAGGAGGTGCGGCGCCTCCTCCAGC
>JANYAG010000112.1 GCA_025361465.1 Gemmatimonadota bacterium | reverse complement strand
TGAACGATGAAGCGGTCGTCATCACGCGGGGCCTGGCGGAAAATGACGAAGTGTTGCTTTCTCCACCGGCCGACCGCGACAAGCTCAAGATGGTGCGGCTCGCGGGGTCGAAGGTGCTCAGCGGCGATTCGGCGCCCGTTCAGAAGCTCCCGGCGACGGTGCCCGCGCCCAGGAAGGCCGACGAACCGAAGATCCCCGCGACGCCGAAGCAGGACTGAGCCGCGTGCCGACCGACCGGGAAGGCATCGTGCTCCCCCGCGGGGAGGCTCTCGGGCACATCGCGTTTGCGATGCGCACGGCGATCGAGGCCGTAGGGCAGAACACCCTTCGCGCCAGCCTGACCTCGCTCGGCATCCTCTTCGGCGTGGCCTCGGTCATCGCGATGCTGGCGATTGGCCGGGGGGCCGAACAGGAAATCCTGGAACAGATGCGACTTCTGGGCTCCAACAATGTGATCGTGGCGCCGATCGTCGTGCAGAAGGAAGCCCAACTCAAAGACAACAGCAGCGCCAGCAAGCCGAGCAAGAAGACCTTCACGCCCGGCCTGACCTACGCCGACGCCCAGGCACTGCAGGACGTCATCCCCCAGGTGGAGGCGACCAGCGCCGAGGTCGTGCTGAACACGATGCTCACCCGCGAAGGACGCACCCGGTCCGGGAAGCTGGTCGGGGTAGATACCAGCTACTTCCGGCTGATGAACCTCGCGATCGCTGAAGGGCAGCAGTTCAGCGCAGACCAGTTCCGGCAGGGTCGGGCGGTGGCGCTCATCGGCCAGGGCGTCCGTACCCGTTTTTTCACCACCGAAGACCCGATTGGCAAGACGATCAAGGTGGGGTACAACTGGCTCACCGTGATCGGCGTGCTCGAAGACCGACCCATCGATGCCGAGAACGCCCAGCGCCTGGGCATCCGTGATGCGAACATGGATGTCTATGTCCCGGTACCGACGCTACTGCTGCGATACCGCAATCGCGCCATGGTGACCCAGAAGGAGGTCGCCGCCGCGGCACGATCAGAGTACGTCAGCATCGACCAGCAAGCACAGGCCGATCCGGAGAAGGAAGCCGAGAAGCGGAACATGAACCAGCTCGACCGGATCATCATCAAGGTCTCCGAAGCGCGGTATGTCGCCTCGGTGGCGGACATCACCCAGCGGATGCTGGCGCGACGGCACAACACGGTGATCGATTTCGAGGTGTCGGTGCCGGAATTGCTCCTCAAGCAGGAGCAGCGCACCCGTACGATCTTCAACATCGTCCTTGGCGCGATCGCCTCGATCTCGCTGATCGTGGGCGGAATCGGCATCATGAACATCATGCTGGCATCGATCCTGGAACGGATTCGCGAGATCGGTGTGAGGCGTGCGGTCGGTGCGACCCGGCGAGACATCCTGATGCAGTTCCTCACCGAAGCGGTGCTGATCAGCGTTGCCGGCGGGGTTGCCGGCATCCTCGTCGGGGGAGGCCTGAGCTACGGCATCGAGCACTTCGCCGGCATCAAGACCATCGTCTCCGTCATTTCCATCGTGGTTGCGTTCGGCGTGTCGTTTGCTGTGGGGCTCTGCTTCGGCATCGTCCCGGCGTACCGCGCCGCCCTGAAGGACCCGGTCGAGTGTCTCCGTTACGAGTGAGCCCATGACATCCACAGCGAGCATCCTCGCCGGGCGGCCCAATGCTGCGCGGCACCTCCGTATCGCCCTTCGCACGCTCGTGGCGGCGGCAATCGTGCCGCTCGCGGCCGGTCGCCTCGGCGCCCAACAGCCGCTGACCCTGAAGCAGGCCATCGACCTGGCCCAGCACCAGGGCGCCCAGGGCCGGGTTGCCGGATTCACGCGCGAGAGCGCCCGTGACCGGGACCACGCCTTCTCGGCCGGGTACCTCCCGTCACTCTCGGTTTCGGGACAGACACCCAACTACACCCGTTCGATCGTCGGAGTCACCCAGCCGGACGGCACCACGCGGTACCTTCCGCTCCAGGCCACCGATGCCGGCCTCACCGCGACCGTGGCGCAGAAGATCCCCTGGACAAACACCACCCTTTCGTTCACCTCCGGACTGAGCCAGACCAAGGTGACCGGCGTGAATGGCTACCAGAGCTGGTCGTCCATCCCGTATTCGATCGGCATCACGCAACCGATCTTCCGGGCGAACACCCAGCGCTGGGATCTCAAGGAGCAGAGCCTCCGGATGGAATCGTCGGAACGGAAATACCTCGAGACCCGCGAGGACGTCGCCATCGCCGCGACGGGGGCCTTCTTCGACCTCTATGCGGCCAATGCGAACATGACCAATGCCCAGGCGAACGTCCTGGTGAACGACACCTTGTACACGCTCAACAAGGGGCGGCTCGAAATCGGCAAGATCGGCGAGAACGACCTGTTGCAGAGCGAGCTGGCCCTGTTGCGCGCCCGCGCGGCGTTCTCGGATGCCAGGCTGGCGCATGAACGGGCGCTGGCGCAGTTCCGGATCACGATCAATGTGCCGCCCGGGACGCCAATCGACCTCAGCGTCACGGCCGACGTCCCCCAGTTCGATGCCGACACGGCGGCCGCCGTGCAGTCGGCACGCACCAACTCCTCGACCATCAACGACGTGGCAGCCTCCGAAGTCCGCGCCGACCGCACGGTGCACGAGGCCCGCTGGAACGGCGGCGTGGGAGGAACACTCAACGCAAGCTATGGCTACAACGGCCGGGCCACCGGGGCGAACGCCAACGATGCGTACAAGGACCTGCTCAACTCGCAGCGCGTGAGCCTGTCGGTGCAGCTGCCCCTCTGGCAGTGGGGTGCGCACTCCAACACGGTCGAGGCTGCGAAAGCCGACCGCGATGCGGCCCGTACGACCGCCGAACTGAGTCGCGCCCAGATCGACCTGAACGCCCGCATCGCTGCGCTGCAACTGACCCAGGCGCGGCTCGGCCTGGTCATCGCCGCCAAGGCCGACACGGTGGCGACCAAGCGATTCGAGGTGGCCTACAACCGCTACACGATCGGGCGGATCACGATCGACAACCTGTACCTGGCACAGAGCGAGAAGGATCAGTCACGAGTCTCCTATGCCCAGGCGCTCCGGGCGTACTGGACCGCGTACTACCAGCTGCGGAAGCTGACGCTGTATGACTTCGAAACGGGGCGCCAGATCCGGGAGTAATCCCGCGGCACCGCACTGGCAGGCTCCCAACACGGACTCCAGCGCTGGCCTTGGCCGCGCTGCCCGGCCAGAGTGATATTTGCTCATCGGGTTCCCACCCGCAACCGACCACGAGCTTCCCCACGCTCCGTCCCAGGATGGTGCTTGACCGCTGACGCTGTCGCCCGACTCACCGCCGCCCTCAGCGGCAGCTACCAGATCGAGCGCGAGCTCGGCGCGGGCGGCATGGCCACCGTGTACCTGGCCGAGGACCTCAAGCACCATCGCAAGGTGGCGATCAAGGTGCTGCGCGAGGACCTCGCCGCCTCGCTTGGGCCAACACGGTTCCTGCGCGAGATCGAGATTGCCGCCCAGTTGCAGCATCCGCACATCCTCCCGCTGCTCGACTCGGGCAATGTCGACGGCTTCCTTTTCTATGTGATGCCCTTCGTCACCGGCCAATCGCTGCGCGAGCGCATTGGCCGCGAGGGAGAGCTGCCGCTGCACGAGGCGGTGCGCCTGCTGATGGAAGTGGTAGATGCCCTGGCCCACGCCCATGCACACGGTGTGGTGCACCGCGACATCAAGCCCGACAATGTGATGCTCTCCGGGCGGCACGCGCTGGTGGCGGATTTCGGCGTCGCCAAGGCGGTGAGCGAAGCGACTGGTCGCAACACGGTCACCACCCTTGGCGTCGCCGTCGGCACGCCGACCTACATGTCGCCCGAGCTGGCCGCTGCCGACCCGCACATCGACCACCGTTCCGACATCTACGCCGTCGGCGTCATGGCGTACGAGCTGCTCGCCGGCCGGCCACCATTTACCGGTGCGACACCACAGCAGGTGCTGGCCGCGCACGTCACCGAAGAACCTGATCCGGTGAGCAAGCGCCGTCCGGGAGTTTCTCCGGCGCTCGAGCAGGTCGTCATGAAGTGCCTGGCCAAGCGCCCCGCCGACCGGTGGCAGACCGCCGACGAGTTGCTGGCGCAGCTGGAGCCACTCTCCACGCCGAGCGGTGGCGTCACGCCAGCACAGATGCGCCCGGTGGTGGGACTTTCGTCGCGCTGGCGCGCGCCGTTGTTCGCCGGGATCGGGCTGCTGATCGTCGGCGCCGCGGCCGCACTGCTGTTGCGCCCCAGCCCGCCGCCCACCGTGGTGCTTGGCCAGTCCACTCAGGTGACCTCCGATGCGGGGCTCGAGATCCTGCCGTCCATCGCACCCGATGGCAAGTTCGTGGCGTATGCCGCCGGCACCTCCGCGCGGATGCGGATCTTTGTCCGTCCCGTTGCCGGTGGCCGCACCATCCCGCTCACCGACGACACCACCGGCGTGCAATCACAGCCGCGCTGGTCGCCCGATGGAGCCAACGTGCTCTTCCTCGCCGGCGGCGGGGTCCTGATGGCACCCGCGATGGGCGGGGCAGCCCGGCCACTGGTGCCACCGCTCGCCGGAGTGCCGGTGCTGAGCGCAACGTGGTCGGGTGACGGCCGCCAATTTGCCTTCACTCGCAAGGACTCGCTCTTCGTGGCCGATTTGGCCGACCTGGCGACGCACTTCGTGGCGAAGGGCCGCGATCTCCATTCGTGCGCGTGGTCACCCGTCGCGAAGCGGATCGCGTGCGTGTCCGGCAACTCCGACTTTGTGCGCCTGGGACCGCTCTTCGGCAATACCGCGCCGAGCACCATCGTCATCATCGACGCCGCCAACGGACACCTCGCCACCGTGACCGATTCGGTGCAGGTCAACCAGAGTCCGGTCTGGACGCCCGATGGCAAGACGCTGTACTACGTCTCCAACCGCCAGGGACCGCGCGACATCTACGCAATCTCCATCCGCGGCTCCGGCAAACCGTCGGGCGAACCGGTTCGCCTCACGACCGGACTCAACGCAATGACCATCGCACTGGCCGCGGACGGCAAGCGCCTGGCCTATGCCATCTACAGCGCCCGCGCCAACATCTGGGCACTCCCCATCCCGTCTGGCCCGCCGGTGTCCGTGGCGACCTCTGTGGCTGTCACCTCGGGCAGCCAGGTGATCGAGGGAGTGCGCGTCACACGGGACGGAAAGAACCTGGTCTTCGACTCGAACCTCCGCGGCACCTCGGCTCTGTATCGCGTGAGTGTGTCGGGCGGTGAACCGGAACGACTCAACACGGATTCTGTCGACAACTTCCAGCCGGTGCTCTCCCCCGACGGAACCGAACTTGCCTACCACACAATGCGGGGAGGAGTGCGGCAACTGTTCATCCTGCCCGTCAACGGTGGCCCGATCCAGCAGGTCTTCTCCACCCAGACCGACCAGCGCATTCCCGACTGGTCGCCCGACGGCAATGCGCTCGTCTACGAGGACAAGGACCAGAGCACCAGTTGGCGGACGCGGCGTGGCGCAGACCGGCGCTGGGAACGCCCAGTGCTGATCGGTCACCTCAACTGGCCCAAATGGTCTCCCGACGGCAAGCTGGTAATCGGCAATTCAGTGCCCCTGGGAGCCATCGTCATCGCCCCGGCCGACTCCGGTGCGGAACGGATCATCTACTCCCCGCGCCCGGGGAGCGCCGATCCGTCGGCCGAGTGCCCAAGCTGGTCGGCCGATGGCCACACCGTCTACTTCAAGAGCCACGATGCAAAGGGTGATGCGACGATCTGGTCGATCCCTGTCTCCGGCGGCGCACCGCGGCGGCTGGTGCGTTTCGACGACCCAACCAGGCCGTCGACGCGCCCCGAACTGATCGCCGACGGCAAGCGCTTCTACTTCACCATCAACGATCGCCAGAGTGATGTCTGGGTTGTGGAGCTCACCCGCAAGTAAACGCGCACAGCGCACATGGCCGGAGGGCTCTTCCCCAATCCCGTCCAGTCCAGCATATTGGACAAAAGTTGTCGGCTTTGGTTTCCTCCCCAGACACCCCGGACATTTCGTGAGACTTCCCCTTCGGTTCGTACCGGCGGCATGCGGCGTGTTTACCATCGGTTGCACCATCCAGAGTGCCGCACCCGCTGACCGAAGCGTCGTCCAGGCAAACGACAATCGCACACCCGCTGGAACGCTCACGCGCGACACGCTGCACCTCCACCTCTCGCTGCTGAACGCCAACTGGCGGCCCGAGGCCGACAGCGGACCGGCCATCCAGGTGGCGGCGTTCGCCGAGGACGGCAAGGCACCGCAGATCCCCGCCCCGCTCATTCGCGTCAAGACCGGTACCATCATTGTGGCGACGGTGCGGAACGCCCTCGCCGATTCGACCATCACGGTCCACGGTCTGGTCGCCCGTCCCAGCAAGGCACTGGACTCCTTGACGCTCAAGCCGGGTGACTCCGCCGTGGTTTCGTTCGCCGCGGGCGAGCCCGGCACCTATGTCTACGCCGCGGAGACCGGAACCCACGTCAAGAAAAAGGAGGAGCGGGAGACGACCGGGGGAGCCTTCGTGGTGGACCCGGCCGGCGGGTCGCCACCGGATCGCATCCTGGTGATGAACATCTGGGGCCACGAGGTGGACTCCAACACCTATCGCAACGCCCTCACCGTCAACGGCCGCTCCTGGCCGCATGACGAGCGGATCGATGCCACCGTGGGCGACAGCGTGCATTGGCGGGTGGTCAACGCCACGGGCCGGACCCACCCGATGCACATGCATGGCTTCTTCTTCCGGGTCGATTCGAAGGGGAGCTTCGTCTCCGATTCAACCTACGATCTCTCGAAGCAGCGACTGGCCGTCACCGAGGTGATGTTTCCGTTCCAGACCATGGCGATCACCTGGTCACCTGACCGCGAGGGCAACTGGCTCTTCCACTGCCATATCGGCTACCACGTCACCCGGGACGCCACGCTCAACCCGCCGGCGATCTCGGAAGGCCCGATGCGGATGTCGCATGACCCGGAGCAGCACATGGCCGGGCTCGTCGTCGGGATGCGCGTCCACCCGAAGCATGGCGAACCTGCATCGCCAGCCGCCACGACGACGCTGCACCTCTTCGTGAATGCGGGGAAGAGTCATGGCCTGGCCAAGGTCGGCATGGGCTATGTGCTGCAGCAGGGCGCCGCGCGCCCGGCCGCCGATTCCGTCGTCCTCCCCGGGACCGTGATCGTGACCAATCAGGACGTCCCGACGGACGTGGTGATCACCAATCGCCTCTCGGAAGCCACGGCAGTGCACTGGCACGGCCTCGAACTCGAGAGCTACTCCGACGGCGTCGCGGGCTGGAGCGGATCCGCGAAGCATCTCGCCCCGGTGATCGAGCCGGGTGATTCGTTCGTCGCCCACCTCACGCTCAAGCGCCCCGGAACGTTCATCTACCACACCCACATGGATGACATGCGGCAGATGACCTCCGGGCTCTACGGTGCGGTGGTGGTGCTGGAACCGGGGAAGTCATTCGACCCCACGACGGATCACGTCTGGGTCGCCGGCACCGATGGCCTCGACAACGAGAAGAGCCGTGTGGTGGTAAATGGCGACTCCACCGGGCCGACGCTGCAACTGCGTGCCGGCGTTCCGCAGCGGCTGCGCTTCGTCAACATGGGCTTTGCGCTGGGCGGCTTCTTCGGGATCTATCGCGACACGACCTTCGTCTCCTGGCGCGCGATCGCCAAGGACGGGGCCGACCTCCCGGCGTCGCAGGCCGTGCCGCAGACCGGACCCCAGCTGATCGTGTCGGGTGAGACCTACGACTTCGAATGGATCCCGACGCCCGGGCGCTACCGATTGCAGTTCGGCGGCAAGACCAGGACGCAGGCGGCCTTCACCCAGCTGCTGGTGGTGCGCTAGCGCGGGAGGGGCGTTGCGACTCAGTCGTCGACCACCCACTTGAGCGCGGTGAGGTGGGCGTCGCTCAGGCCGCCCGAGTCATAGAGCGACACGCCGGCGGCCCCGGCCGCCCGGGCGGTGTTGGCCGCAAAGACGAGCGAGGACGGGTCGAGATCGGGGAGGTGCAACCCGGCAATGAGCGGCTGCGTGGCCGGAATGGCGCGCACCCCTTCACGGACCGCGTCCCCAATCCAGGAGATGCCCTGGTCATGGAACCGGTGGTACGTCATCGGGAAGACCAGATCGAGCGGCCATTGGTCCCATGCCTGGCGAACCTGCATCCGGGCGAGCGTCGGTGTCGGAAAGACGGCGGCGGAAATCACCTTGTTGTGCGTCCGCACCGTCGCAGCCAGCTCGCGCACCAGCTGGGTGATCGAGTTCCAGCGGAACTCTCGCCACGCCTGGTCGGCGGTGGGATCAGCCAGCGACAACGGATCGTACCCCGACTGCTGCTTGAAGGTGTCGCGACAGACGGTGCAATAGCAGAAATCAAACTCCGGCATCTCGTGGTCCTGCACCAGGTGGTACTGCGCCCAGAGGCCACGTGGCAGGATCACATCGGGATGGCGGATGTAGTCGAGATGCACGCCTTCAACACCCGGCGTCTGGGCAATCTCCTTCACCAGGTCGCCAAGATAGGCCCGCACTTCGGGACGAGTGGGACAGAGCCAGCGGTAATATCCGACATACGGGGGATGCGTCAGCGACGACTCGCCCTTGCGGCTGACATCAAACCACTCGGGGTACTTCGACTGGACCCAGCTGTCGCCGCTGCGATTGAGCATCCAGGCCCAGGCATGAAACGACATCCCTTCCGCGTGCGCCGCCTCGGCGATCAGCGCGGTCGGCCCTCCGCCGACGATCACGCCAGTGATACCCCCGGCACGAAAGCGGGCGAAGCGATCGCGCCATTGCTGCAGCCCATCGGTGTTGTTGCCATGCACCCAGGTCCAGGCGCGGAAGCCCCGGGGAGCAGCGGCCGCCAGGCCCGGGGCGACCAGCGTGCTTGCCGCGGTCGCGCCCACCAGCTCGAGAAACGTCCGCCGCTTCATCGCCGCCACCTGCCGCCGAATTGCACCACGCCCCAATGCTCAGGCACGTGCATGTTGACCACGCCCTGTGGGGACCAGACCCAGTTGTTGGCGGGGGTCGGCTTGCCCGCCGCATCGGTGCGCTTCCGATACGCTCCTCCGACCGTATCGACCTGCCACTCCACGCGCGAGAAGTTGACGCGCCACTGATCGCCCGGCTGCGGCGGCACGACGTTCTGGCCCGAATCGGCCAGCGCCGCCCACGGGATCGCGAGCTCCACCGTCCAGCCCCGATCACGATCGCGCGGATCGTTGAGCGTGCCATCGAGGGCGACGGCGATTCGCAGCCCGTCAATGTCCCAGCCATTCTCGGCGTGACCGCCGTCGCGATAGGCCTTCGGGAGAAAGAGATCCCACACGGTGGCCAGCTGGTTCATTTCGATTTCAAAGTACCGCCGGGCCCTGCCCCGCGGATCGATGAAGATCTCGAAATCGTTGTCGCGGAAGATCACCGCGTCGTGTTCACGAATCGTGGCCCACAGGTCGGGTTCGATCATCTGGGCCGCCACGTACCAGTAGTCCCGGTCCCAGGTCATCTTCACCCGGGTCCGGTAGCGCGGGACGGGGCGGATCGACCCTTCGATGTCGGTGAAGTCCTCGGTCCACGGCACACGGCGCCAGGCCGCATCGTCAAGGTGACCGTCGATGACCACGGGCGAGCGGGCGCTGGGAGCGACATAGTGCCGCCGCACCGGGCCGGCGCGAGTTTCCGCGATCGACCGGGCCCCGCCGGCCGAGGCACAAGCCGACAGGCAGGCGGGCGCGAGTTGCATCCAGCGGTACCATGAGGCGGCCAGTCGGTGTCTCCGGGTCCGGGGCATCGGAAGCTACATCGACCCTCGTGCTTCCGGGACTCGTCCGAGAGCGGCATATTGGGGGCCTTGGTATCCGGAGCCCTTTCCCCCCTCGAAGGGTCACGCCCTATGACTGACACACCCGCCGCTGCGTCGCGAAAGCCTCTCGACGAAGAGATCGACGTCTGGGGACTCACCCATGTCGGCAAGGTCCGCCAGACGAATGAGGATCATTTCCTCATTGGCTCGCTCAAGAAGCAACTCGAGGTCAAGGTCACCTCGCTTCCGTCGACCCACCAGCTGGTGGGCGGCGACGAACGGATCGCCTTCCTGGCCATGATCGCTGACGGCGTCGGCGGACGCATGGCAGGCGAGGAGGCGAGCCGGATGACGCTCGAGGAAGTCGCCCAGTATGTCACCCAGAGCACCAACGCCTACTACCAGGGCGACCCGGAGGCCGAGGAGTTCATCGACCTGCTGCAGGAAGCCGCCCTTCGAAGTCACGAACGCATCCGCGAGCGGGCCAAGGCCGACGACGGCCTGCGCGGCATGGCCACCACGCTGACGGTGTTCATCGGCGTCTGGCCCTGGGTGTACCTGCTCCAGGTGGGGGACTCGCGCTACTACCTCTACGCCCACGGCAAGCTCACCCAGGTCACCCGCGACCAGACCATGGCACAGGAGCTGGTCGACCAGGGTGTGATGACGCGCTCGGCCGCGTTCGCGTCGCGCTGGGCCAACGTCCTGTCGAGTTCGATCGGCGGGGAGCAGACGGCCCCGGTGGTGACCCGGATTCCCAACAGCTGGGAGAACATCCACCTGCTGTGCAGCGACGGGCTGACCAAGCATGTGTCCGATGAACGGATCGCCGAGCGGCTCTCGCAGATGTCGTCGGCACGGCAGGCCTGCGAGGCGCTGCTGCAGGACGCGCTGGATGATGGTGGCACGGACAACATCACCATCATTGTCGGCCGATCCGTCCAGCAGGCGCCACCCTGACCGACCTGCCATTCTCCGGACTGCCTCGCCGCGGAAATGCCTTCACACGCGGCGTCGCGACGAATATCCTCCGAGTGCTGGGCTGGCGCATCGAAGGCGCACTCCCGACGGTGTCGCAGTGCGTGGCCATCGTGGCGCCGCACACCTCCAACTGGGACTTTCCGCTCTGCATCTTCGCGATATTCGCGATCGGGCTCCGGCTCACCTTCCTGGGCAAGCACACCCTGTTCCGGTTCCCGGTCACCGGCTTGCTGCGCTGGTTCGGCGGCGAACCACTGGACCGGAGTGCCGCCAGCGGCCAAGTCGGGATTGCCACCGCTCGATTCGCCACCGGAGCACCCTGGGCCCTGGGCCTCTCACCCGAGGGCACCCGCAAGCGGGTGGCGCCGTGGAAGCTCGGGTTCTACCGCATCGCGGTGCGGGCCAATGTCCCGATCGTGACCGTCTCCCTCGACTATTCGCGCCGCCTGTTTACCATTTCAGGGGAGTACTGGCCAACCGGGAACGAAGGCGATGACCTGCGGATACTGCAGTCGCGTTTCTCGAAGGAGATGGCGCTGTATCCCGAGAAGTTCGCCGAGACCGGATTGACCGCTGCCCTGTCCCCACCATCCGCCTGACCGCACCACCTGCCCAGGAGCACCCGATGCGCCGCCTCGTCCCCGTCTTCGTCCTTGTCGCCGCCTGCTCCGGGCCGGCCAAGCCGGCCGCCAACGCGTCGACGCACGCTGACTCGTTGCTGGCGACCTATACGACGGTGCGCCTCGACGCCGACGTCGCCAAGCTGACGGAGAACGAGCGGAAGATGCTCCCGCTGCTGATCGACGCGGCCAGGGAGATCGACGCGATCTTCTGGCTCGAGACGAGCGGCCCGAGGGACAGTGTGCTGGCCTCGATCGCCGACTCGGGCCTCCGCCGCTTTGCCGACATCAATTACGGGCCCTGGGATCGCCTGAATGGCAACGCCATTTTCGTTCCGGGCGCGGCCGCGCTGACCCCGGGCGAGAACTTCTACCCCCACGACGTCACCAAAGCCGAGTTCGATGCCGCGGCCAAGGCCGCCACCGATGGCGGCGCCCAGCTGCGCTCGCTCTACACCCTGGTGCGGCGCGACGCCAAGGGCCAGCTGATGGCGGTGCCGTATCACGTCGCGTTCCAGGCGCAGGTGGAGCGCGCCGCAGCCAAGGTGCGCGAGGCCGCCGCGCTCGCCGACGATGCGGGGCTGAAGCAGTACCTCGAGCTGCGCGCCACCGCGTTGCTCGATGACAACTACCAGCCAAGCGACTTCGCCTGGCTGGCGATGAAGCACAACACGCTCGACCTCGTGATCGGCCCGATCGAGACCTACAACGACAACCTCTTCGGCTACAAGGCGTCGCACGAGTCATATGTCCTCATCAAGGACCAGGCGTGGAGCGACCGCCTCTCCCGCTACGCCGCGATGCTGCCTGCCCTGCAGCGCGGGCTTCCGGTGGCGGCGGCCTACAAGCAGGAAACGCCGGGGACCGATTCCGACCTCAACGCCTACAGCGTGGTCTACTACGCCGGACAGGCGAATTCCGGCGGCAAGACCATCGCCATCAACCTCCCCAACGACGAGGAAGTCCAGCTCAAGATGGGGACCCGCCGCCTCCAGCTCGAAAACACCATGCGCGCGAAGTTCGACCGGATCGTGATGCCAGTCGCCAAGCTGCTGATCGTCCCGGACCAGCGGCAGTACCTCTCCTTCGACGCCTTCTTCGAGAACGTGATGTTCCACGAGGTCGCCCACGGGCTAGGCATCAAGCGCCTGCTCTCGGGCAAGGGAACGGTGCGCGAGGCAATGAAGGAGCAGGCGGGCGCGCTCGAGGAAGGCAAGGCCGACGTGCTCGGTCTCTACATGGTCAGCACGCTCAACGGCGAGGGAAAGCTGGGCAAGGAAGACCTCAAGACCAATTACGTCACCTTCCTCGCCAGCATCTTCCGCTCGGTCCGCTTCGGCGCGGCCGACGCGCACGGCCGGGCCAATGTGGCCTGCTTCAACTACTTCCAGCAGATGGGGGCGTTCGCGCGGGACAGCGCCACCGGAACGTATCGCGTCGACTTCGACAAGATGCATCTCGCGATGGACTCCCTGTCGGCGAAGATCCTCCGTTTCCAGGGTGACGGCGAGTACGACGGCGTGATCGCCTGGAAGAAGGACGTCGGCACCATCCGGCCCGAACTCCAGGGCGATCTGGCTCGCCTGGCGACGGCGGGAATTCCGGTGGATATCATCTTTGAACAGGGCACCAAGGTGCTCGGACTGAACCAATGATGGGGGCGGGAGCCTGATGTCCGACGCGCAGGACCGACTCAACCAGGCACTCGCCGGGCAGTACACCATCGAGCGTGAAGTGGGCGCCGGCGGGATGGCGACGGTGTACCTGGCCCGGGACATCAAGCACGACCGTCAGGTCGCGCTCAAGGTCCTCCGACCGGAGCTGTCGGCTGCGCTCGGGTCGGAACGGTTCCCGCGCGAGATCAAGTTCGTCGCCCAGTTCAATCATCCGCACATCCTCTCGCTCTACGACTCCGGCGA
Organism: Gemmatimonadota bacterium; assembly: GCA_025361465.1. GTDB lineage: Bacteria > Gemmatimonadota > Gemmatimonadetes > Gemmatimonadales > GWC2-71-9 > Palsa-1233. Next base: position 330 of record JANYAG010000112.1, on the reverse strand, counting down.
GGTGCAGGGCTTTCTCTTCTATGTGATGCCCTATGTCGAAGGTGAATCACTGCGCGACCGGCTCGCCCGCGAGAAGCAGCTGCCAATCGGCGATGCCGTGCGGATCCTCAAGGAAGTGGCCGATGCGCTGGCGTATTCCCATGCGCGCGGCGTGGTCCACCGCGACATCAAGCCCGGCAATGTGCTCCTGAGCGGTCGTCACGCCGTGGTGACCGATTTCGGCGTGGCCAAGGCCGTGACGGCGTCAGCCAGCCGAGACACCATGACCACGGTCGGGATGGCGGTCGGCACGCCGCATTACATGGCCCCCGAACAGGCGATGGGCCAGGG